>JBFYQB010000157.1:0-18124 GCA_041302955.1 Flavobacteriales bacterium | reverse complement strand
ACCTGCTGGTAAGCGATACCGTCATGGTGACGCGTCCATGAATTTGCGGCAGGCCCTTGCTTTATCCCTTCTGTCATTCTTTGCCTTGTCGGCCTTAGGGCAGGGCACGTATCCGCTAGCGGGTAACATTGACATCAACGTTTGCGAAGGTTTTCTCACCGACAGCGATGCCGGGCTCAATGGGCAGGACTATGCCCACGGAGAGAACTACACCTTCACCACCTGCATTCCCGGCTCTGATTCCATCCGCATTACGTTCTTCAGCTTCTGCTCGGAGGCGGGCTATGATGTGATGACCTTTTATGACGGGCCGAACACCAGCAGCCCGCAGATCGGTGCTCCGCATTCGGGCCAGACGCTGCCGCCTTCCGTGACCGCCACATCGGGCTGCCTGACCATAGCATGGGAGTCGGACGTGTTCGGGGTGGCATGCGCGGGTTGGAATTCCTATTGGGAAACATTCACCACCGAGCCTGAGCCGCCTTTGGCAACGTTTGCACCTGTCATGCCCACGTGTAGCACCGAAGTGGTGACGCTGGCTTTTAGCGACCCTGTGCCATGCGATTCGGTCAATCCCGGGGCGTTCGTTTTCACGGGACAAGTGGCGCAGACCGTCACTTCCATTACGCCTCTCAACTGCGTCAATGGTATGGGCACGTCCTATCAGGTGGGTCTGTCGCCAGGCCTTGACCAGAGTGGTGACTACGCCATGGAGTTCGTCTATACCTACGTTGACCTCTGTGGAGAAGAGTTCGTCCTGGAAGTGGAGGGTGAACTGTCGGTTAACGACTGTCCTATCTATGTGGAGGTCTTCGTGGAGGAAGATGCGGTGTGTCCAGGAGAGTGTACAGAGGTATGGGCCGAGGTGACAGGCGGTGACCCGTCAACATACGTCTTCAATTGGGCGAATGGTCTGCCACCCAATGCGGGGCCGCATCAGGTATGTCCAGGTGCCACCACTGTCTATTCATTGACCGTGAGCGATGCCGGGCCCGCAGCAGCGGCCACCGGACAGGCAACAGTGACGCTTCTCACCTTGCCAGTGCTCACTCCAGCAGGCCCGGTCTGTGAGAATGCCGATGCCATTATGCTCAGTGCCACGCCAACAGGAGGCGAATGGAACGGTTCGCATATGACCAATGCTTCGGGGCTTTTTGAGCCGGATACAGGGGCAGGAATGCCATGGGCCGTTTATACCGCTCCCAACAGTTGTGTCGATTCAATGCAGGTTACGGTCTTTCAGGTCTGGGCGGGTTTCAATCAGGCCAGTTGCCCCAATGCGCCACCGTTTGCACTTACCTATGCCGTGCCTGCAGGAGGTTCGTGGTCGGGGTCGCCCTTTGTGACCGCTGATGGAACATTCACACCAAGCACTGTGGGCGTGCATGATGTGACCTACACGACCTTGGACGGCTGCACATCTACCAAGCAGGTGTCGGTGGACAACATCACGGTGCAGGCCGATGCCACGGTGTGTGAGTCTGCTGGAGGTTTCGCGCTCGGATTTTCGCCCATTGGGGGAAGTTGGAGTGGGGCAGGGGTGGCCAATTGGTATTGGGGTTGGTACGAGCCATCGCAGGCGGGAGGAGGTGCACACACGCTAACGTATGCCATGAACGGATGCTCGGAAACGGTGGACATCACGGTGACGGCCATCAATGCGGGCAACGACCGTTCGGTGTGTCCCGAACAGGCTCCTTTTCAGTTGAATGCCAATCCGAACGGAGGCACATGGAGTGGAGTGGGCGTGGCACCCAATGGCATGTACGACCCGTCTGTGCCTGCCAACGGTGATGATGCGGTGCTCACCTACAGCCTCAATGGTTGCACCGACCAGCGCACTATCTACGTGCGGCAGACCACTATCCCTTTGGAACAGGCGGCCTTCTGTCCCTATGATGGAAGCGTTGCCCTGAATCAGGATAACACAGGACGGTTTCCGAACGGAGGGAATTGGAGCGGGCCAGGCACGTATGACGACAACGGGTGGCGGTTCAGTCCGGGAGCGGCCGGGCCGGGCTTGCATACCATCTATTATACGGCAAACACGTGTTCTGACAGTATGGTGGTGACCATTTATGAGAACACGATGTTCGATACACTCATCTGTTCGGAAGGCGACCCGATCACGTTACAGGCCCTGCCATCAGGCGGGCTGTGGTTTGGCGAGGCCATCACTGATACGGTTGCAGGAACCTTCGATCCCCAATTGGTAGACGTTGGACTGCATTGGAACTATTACTTGGCACCAACGGGCTGTTGGGATTCGCTTGCGGTGGATGTGTATGCCCTTGAAGCTGCAAGTATTACGGGATTGGCCTCCACCTATTGTTTCACAGATTCGGCCTTTGTGTTGGAGGGGTATCCGTTGGGTGGGACATTCACAGGGCCCGGCATCATGGACAGCACGTTCATTCCCGCAATAGCGGGACAAGGGATTCATAGTGTGGAGTATGAGCAGGGCGCTGCCGGCTGTGAGGTGCAGGCATCGCAGTTGGTGAGTGTGAGCGCACCGATCCTGACGGCCACTTCGGGGGATACTGCTGTATGCCCCGGTCAGGCGGTGACGCTGAGCATAGCGGCCACAGGGGGCGATGGCAGCCCGTTGCAGTATGCGTGGGATCCGAACGTCACCTACTTCAGCAGCATAGAGGTCTATCCGGATACGACCACCACGTATCGCATTGCTACGTCTGATGGATGTTCCGACCCGGCCATGGATTCCATCACGGTGACCGTGCAACCGCCTTTCTCGGCCATCATCACCACGAGCGATACGCTGTGCTATGGCGAATTGGGCTTCGCTACGGTGGCCGGCACGCCCGATGGAGGCTACCGCTATGAATGGAACACTTCGCCTGTTACGTTCGGGCCAGCGGTCTATGGCTCATCGGCCTCATTCTACAACGTTACGCTGACCAACATCAGTACGGGCTGTACTTTCGATACCAGTGCCAGTATTCCGTCCTATCCAAGCGTAGTGGCCTTTTTCACGCCTAACCCGAATGGTGACTGTCTGGGCGAGTCGGACCCCGTGGCAGAATTCCTTGACCTGAGCCAAGGGGCATTCAGCGGGCAATGGGACTTTGGCGATGGTGCGGTGGAGGAGTATGTGCCCGGTCAATACCCATCACACACCTACGCAGATACAGGACACTATCCGGTTACGCTCACCGTGCAGAACGCCCTCGGCACCTGCAACGATGAGGTTACATTCGATATGTGTGTGGCGTCAGAATTCACGATTTTCATTCCCAGTGCATTCACGCCCGATGGAGATGGACTGAACGATGTGTTGGAGATAGTATCATCCGGCATTACAGACTTTGAGTTCATCGTCTACAGCCGTTGGGGCATTCCGTTGCATACGCAGACCTCGCCCGATGGGCCGTTCTGGGATGGCACGCTGAAAGGCGAGGTGGTGCAGCAGGGCTCGTACAGCTATTGGGTCTATGCCCGGGCCTTGGACAAAGGCGGTGTGCGCTTCATAAAAGAAGGCGGGTTCGTCATGGTTTTGCCAAGGGAATAACCTATGAGGCACCAGGTGGATACTCCTTCAGGTTCATACTACGAGTATTCTTGCTGAAATCACGACTGTTTTAATCAAACACACGACTGATTTAGTCAAATATACCGCTGTTTTTGTCAAACATACCTCTGTGGTTGTCAAGAACAGTGGCATGGTCGCTTGATCATACGACTGTTTTTAACAATATCATGACTGTTCTTGTCAAGCACAGCGCTGTTGTTGTCAAGGATAGTGGTACAGTTGATGATCACACGACTGGTATTGACAATATCGCGGTCAGTGTTGTCAACAATAAAGCTGCCGTTGTCAATATCAGTGACATAAATGCACCGGGGCGCAACGCTCTGTGGGCCTATTCCTCTGTGAATGCCAACGCTTTCGCATCATCAAACTCCCCTTCCCACCGCGATATTACACAGCTTGCGAGGCAATTGCCGATAACGTTCACTGATGTGCGGGCCATATCCATCAGCTCATCGATGCCATAGATGGCCATGATGGGCCAAAGGGGCAGGTTGAAGGTTTCGGCCGTGGCGATAAGGATGACCAACGATGCGCGGGGCACTGCAGCCACCCCTTTGCTGGTGAGCATGAGCGTAAGCCCCATGATGAGCTGTTGGCCTATGCTGAGGTCATAGCCCGCAGCCTGCGCTACGAAGACCGATGCCAGCGACAGATAGAGCGTAGTGCCGTCCAAATTGAAGGTATAGCCCGTAGGGATGACGAACGACACAATCTTGCGCGGCACCCCGAATTTCTCCATGTTCTCCAAAGCAATGGGAAGTGCGCTGTCGCTACTGGTGGTGGCAAATGCGATGGAAACTGGCTCCCGTATGGCACGAATAAACTGTTTGATGGGTAGTCGGATGGCCAGTGCCACAGGCAGTAGCACCAAGAGGATGAATGCGCCTAAGGCCAGATAGAGCGTGATGAGCAACAGGAATAGATTCTTGAGCACATCAATACCCAAATGACCTACCGTCACTGCAATGGCACCACCTACACCGAAAGGCGCGAAATACATGATCAGGTTGGTGAATTTGAACATCGTTTCCGAGAGGCTTTCTGCAAATTCGAGCATCGGTCTACGTTTCTGTTCGCTCAGCATGGCCAGTGCAATGCCGAACAGCACACTGAACACCACGATGGGCAGCACATTGCCCTCATACACCGATTTGATGATGTTCTCTGGGAAGATGTCGATGATGTGCTGCTGCCAGGTCTTGGGTGTGGTACTGGGCAGTTCCACGAGTAACGATTCGGGTACTTCGATGCCTGCCCCGGCATTTGTCAAGTTAATGAATATCAATCCTATGACCAATGCCAGTGTAGTTACTACTTCAAAATAGAGCAGCGATTTCCAACCCATGCGCCCCAGCTGTTTCAGATTGCTATGGCCAGCAATACCAACTACCAAAGTGGCAAAGAGCAGAGGCGCTACAATGGTCTTCACCATGCGCAGGAAAATCTTACTGAGCACTTGCAGGTGCTGCGAAAAGGCCGGGAAATCATGTCCGATCTCCACTCCGATGGCCATCGCTACGAGTATCCACGTGGTGAGAGAGCGTTTCAGAAGTGCGAATACTATTAACGATGCGACAAAGCCCCAACGCAGCGCCAGCAGCAGGGCAGAAGGGAAGGTTACCCAGCCGTTGACGTGAAGGAAATGAAGCAAGGCCACAATTGTGAACAGTGCCAAGGCAACATATACCGAGGTGCGTTTCGTCATTTGATACAGAAGGTCAAGTAGTCAGCGAACATAAGGGATAATTTGCGGACGCACTCATTCCTTGGCTTTCGTGTCAAGCAGGATGGTAACGGGGCCATCATTCACCAGTTCCACATCCATCATTGCTCCGAAGATGCCGCTGTGAACGGGTCTGCCAAGCTCTTCGGCCATGGTCTTCTTGAACTGTTCATACATCGGTTCGGCCATTTCGGGCCTCGCTGCGCGGATGTAGGATGGGCGGTTTCCCTTCTTGGTGCTGGCATGAAGAGTGAACTGTGATACCACCAAGGCATCGCCATGGGCGTCAACAAGCGACAGGTTCATAACGCCTTCCATATCTGGGAATATCCGCATGCGGCATATCTTGTTGCAGAGCCATTCGATATCCTCCTGCGTATCGTTTGCTTCGATGCCCAACAGGATCATCACGCCTTTGCCTATGCTACCTGTCACCTTGCCATCAACCCGCACTTCTGCCCGCGAAGTGCGCTGCACCACTGCTCTCATGCTGTTCTTTGGGGCGAAGGTATGGCCGTTTGCGACACCCTTCCAAATCCATACTTTTGAGCCAATGACAGATACAGGTGGTGCGGTGCAATTGTCTTTGCCGGTGGCGGAATTCGCCATCATCGATGTGGAGACCACAGGCACCATCCATGATGGCAAGATCACCGAGATCGCCATCATTATCCATGACGGTACGCGCGAGCTGGACCGTTTCAGCACGCTGCTCAATCCCGGACGTAGAATAGACCCTTATGTGGTAAGGTTGACCGGTATCACTGACAAGATGGTCGCAGTAGCGCCCTTCTTTGAGGAGTATGCCGAGCGTATCCTCGAAATGACCAAGGACCGCATTTTCGTGGCCCACAACGTTTCGTTCGACTACGCTTTTCTCAAAATGGAGTTCAAAGCGATGGGCATTGTCTTTAAGCGCGATACCTTGGACACCATTGAAATATGTAGGATGATTATTCCGGATCTCCCTTCCTATAGCCTTGGCAAACTGTGTGCGTCCATAGGTATCCCCATGAGCGACCGCCACCGTGCCTTGGGTGACACCGAGGCCACGGCATTGCTCTTTGCCAAGATGTATGGCATTGACATGAAGACGCTCTTCAGCAAGGTGAAGTCCGACATTCCCAATGTGAGTCTGCCGCCCAACCTGCCATCGTCAAACTTGGAGAACATACCCGAGACCACAGGCGTGTATTATTTCCATGATGGTGACGACCAGATACTCTATATCGGCAAGAGCCTCGATCTGCATAAGCGCATCCTGAGCCATTTTCATCCCAAGGAGAAGAAGAAATGGGCCGAGCTGTGGCGCAATATCCACTCCATCTCTTATGAAGAGACCGGAAGTGAGCTTGCTGCTTTGCTCCTCGAATCGCACGAGATAAAACGCCAACAGCCACGGCTCAATGTGGCGTTGAAGACTCCACATCCGCTGCCTTACAGCATTTTTGAGGGCATGGACGAGAACGGCTACCAGACCTTTGCCATCAAGCGTAGGGACACGAAGGCCAATGCCATCATCGATGTGCGTGGATACAAGGAAGGGGAGCGGTTGCTGTTGCTGCAGGCCAAGCGCCACATGCTTTGCCAGTGTCTTATGGGGCTACATCAGTTGAAAGGCAATTGTTTCCAACATCAGATCCAGGCCTGCAACGGTGCCAAAATGGGGCTGGAATCTGCGGAGGATTACAACCAGCGCGCTGCAAGGGCCAAGCAGAGCATGAGTTTCACGATTGAGAATCTGCTCATCATCAGTGGTGGGCGAAGTGCCGAGGAATACTCATTGGTGCAGGTGGAAGAAGGACGCTATGTGGGCTATGGTTTCATTCCTAAGGAAGAAAGCAGCAGGCCTCTGGATGATATATTGGCCTATGTGCGGGCACAAGAGGATAATCCGGACGCGCAGCGCATCATCCGCAACTTCCTGTATCGCAGCAAACAGGGTAAAAGGCTGCGCTATCGCATACTTCCCGATGGTTCGCGCGAATTTGTGACCTCGGTCAGGTCGGGCGAAATGCTCTGATGCTCTGGCCAAAGGCCAACTTCTATTGTCCATTCCGAGCTTGGCCTTGCCAGCTTGCTATTTTTGCAGCCTTTTTGCGCCAGCGTCTGCCAAATTGTCCCAGAAAGCGGGATGGCAGATTTTTTGACAACGCGGGCGCAGCAACACAGAAACCATGAGCAACAAGGAGAACATTGAAGAGCAGGAATTGAAGGATGCCGCTGCGGAGGCACAACCTGAGCCACAGGCCGAAACATCACAACCACAGCAGCAAGAGGTCGACCCGTTGAAAGACCTTCAGGCCAAGTATGACGAACTGAACGACAAGTATCTGCGCCTCTATTCGGACTTTGACAACTTCCGCAGACGCACTGCCAAAGAGCGCATTGATCTTCTACGTTCGGGCGGAGAGGACATCTTCAAGCTGTTGATTCCCGTATTGGACGATTTTGAGCGCGCCATGAAGAACATGGATACCGCCCAGGACGTGCCAAGCGTGAAGCAGGGCGTGGAGCTCATCTACCATAAACTGAACCGCGAATTGACCAACAAAGGGTTGAAACCCATGGAAGCCATCGGTCAGCCATTCGACCCAGAATTCCATGAGGCATTGACGCAGGTTCCTGCACCATCAGAGGATATGAAAAACAAAGTCATTGATGAGATGGAGCGGGGTTATTTCCTTAACGACAAGGTGATACGTTTCGCTAAGGTCGTTGTAGGGAGCTGATTTCAGTGACGAGCGATAAGTGATTACAACTCATCGCGCAATACGAATAACTACAATCCAATACTTACGCCTTCCCACTGAAACATGGCAAAACGAGACTACTACGACATCCTAGGAATAACCAAAGGGGCTGACGAAGCGGAGATAAAGAAGGCCTATCGCAAGATGGCCATCAAATATCACCCTGACAAGAATCCGGACGACCCAAGCGCGGAGGACAAGTTCAAGGAGGCTGCCGAGGCGTATGAGGTGCTGAGCGACCCTCAGAAACGTGCGCGATACGACCAGTTCGGACATCAGGCCACAGGTGCTGGTGGTGGCGGTGGTTATGGCGGTGGCTTCGGTGGCGGCATGAGCATGGACGACATCTTCAGCCAGTTCGGAGACATCTTCGGTGGTTTTGGGGGCGGTTTCGGAGGTGGAGGCGGCAGACGCGTTAACAAAGGCACCAACCTACGGGTGCGGGTCAAGCTCAACCTGAGCGAAATAGCCAACGGAGTGACCAAGAAACTGAAGGTCAACAAGTACATCAGTTGCGACAAGTGTACCGGAACGGGTGCCGAGAACGGGGCTTTCAACACCTGCGGCACATGCCGTGGTTCTGGGCAGGTGACGCGCGTTACCAACACCATTCTTGGTCAGATGCAGACCACCAGCACCTGTCCATCGTGTGGCGGACAAGGAAAGACCATTGAGCATAAGTGCACCAAGTGTTATGGAGATGGCATCATCAAAGGCGAGGAAGTGATGGAGCTGAACATCCCTGCGGGGGTGGCAAACGAAATGCAGCTTTCTGTGCGCGGCAAGGGAAATGCAGCGGCCCGCGGTGGCATTGCTGGCGATCTCATTGTGGTGATAGAAGAGGAGGAGCATCCAGAGCTGAAGCGCGATGGCGCCAACCTGCACTATGAGCTGTACGTGAACTTTGCGGATGCGGCCTTGGGCACTTCGGTAGATGTGACCACCATAGACGGCAAGGCACGTATCAAGGTGGAACCGGGCACGCAGGGCGGAAAACTCCTGCGTCTGAGAGGCAAAGGATTGCCTGACATGGACCGTGGCGGCAAAGGCGACATCATTGTACATGTGAACATCTGGACGCCCAAGAACCTGACAAAACAGGAGAAGGATGCATTGGAGCTATTGCGCAACTCAGAAAACTTCCGCCCCGATCCGGGAAAGAGCGAAAGGAGCTTCTTCGATAAGATGAAGGACTACTTTCATTAAGCCGATACGGTATCCTCAGCCTTCTCTTTGTCAACCTTCTTGGATAAAAGCCTATGATCACACCCCTTTTCAGAGCAGAACACGTCAGCAAGGCATACGCAGGTCATGTGGCGTTGAATGATGTAAGTATCTCAGTGGGCGAGGGCTCGGTGTTCGGGCTTTTGGGACCGAATGGAGCGGGTAAGACCTCATTGATCCGCATCATCAACCAGATAACCGCGCCCGATTCGGGCGAACTGTGGTTCGGAAGCGAGCGGTTGCAGCAACATCACTTGGAACACATCGGCTATCTGCCCGAGGAGCGCGGTCTGTATAAGAAGATGAAGGTGGGCGAGCAGGCGCTCTATCTCGCGCAGCTAAAAGGATTGAGTAAGCAGGATGCGCTGGCGAAGCTGAAGTATTGGTTCGAAAAATTCGAGATACAATCGTGGTGGAATAAGAAGGTGGAGGAGCTGAGCAAGGGCATGGCCCAAAAAGTGCAGTTCATCGTAACGGTGCTCCACGAGCCGAAAATGTTGATCTTGGATGAGCCGTTCAGCGGATTTGACCCTATCAACACCAACCTCATCAAATCGGAGATATTGGAGCTGAAGAAGAAGGGGACGACCATCATTTTCAGTACGCACAACATGGGTTCTGTGGAGGAACTGTGCGACCATATCGCCCTGATCAACAACAGCCGAGTGATATTGGAAGGCAATGTGACCGAGGTGCGCAACCGCTACCGAAGTCATGTGTATGACCTGAACTTTGTGGGCGACATCAAGTCGTTTGCCATGGCATTGGGCACGTATGGCGAATTGCTGAGCCACGGGCCGGAAGGTGGCGTGATGAGCGCGAACGTGGCCTTAGTGAACGGTGCCTCTACTAATGACCTGCTTGGAAACGTGATGCGTGCCGTGCAAGTGCAGAGCTTCAACGAGATATTGCCAAGTATGAACGATATCTTCATTCGTGCGGTTGAAGAATCGAAGAAAGGTCAATTTGTGAAAAGCGGTTTAACCACAGAGTAAATTGAGAGATTTCACAGAGCAGGCCTCTGTGAACTCTCTCTGTGTTTACGTATTCATTCTCGTAAGAATTAAGATTCATCAACACTAAATTCAAGTGAAGAAAATATCATTGATCATTCAGCGCGAATACCTGACCCGGGTGCGCCAGAAATCATTTATCGTGATGACCATCCTTGGGCCGTTGCTCATGGCGGGCATCTTCGTAATTCCCGTGTGGCTGGCCATGGAGCAGAGTGAGGACAGCACCATTCTGGTGGTGGACGACAGCTTCCTTTTTACTGAACGGATGGACAACACGGAGAATATCACGTTTCTTTATTCCAACGCGGGGTTTGACAGTGCCAAGACGGCTTTGCAGGGCGAGTCGGTAGATGCGGTGCTCTACATCCACAAGAACATTATGAGCTCGGCCAGCGGCATTCAGCTGGTGTATGAGAATCAGCCCAGCATCCACGTCATCCGCCACATCGAGACGGTGCTTTCGAACGATATTGAGAAGTTCAAGTTGGCCAAGTACGGCATCGAACAGGAGGCGATAGACAAGGCAAAGACCAATGTGCAACTCGTAACCAAAAAGATGGATGAGTTGGGCGCAGAGAGCAGTGCCAACACCGAGGTGAGCATGCTGGTCGGGCTTGTGAGCGGGGTGCTCATCTACCTGTTCATCTTCCTTTATGGTGTTCAGGTGATGCGCGGGGTGATAGAGGAGAAGACCAACCGCATCATCGAGGTCATTATTTCGAGTGTTAAGCCTTTTGAGCTGATGATGGGTAAGATCATCGGCATCGCACTGGTGGGGTTGACGCAGTTCCTGCTCTGGATGGTGCTTTCAACGGTGCTCATATCGGGCGCACAGATGGCGGTTAAGACCTATTTCGGCAAGGCTGACACCGGTGGGCAGAGTATAGAGCAGGCCATGAGCGGTAGCCAGATAGCGGTGCCGGGCGAGGCGCAGGAGGAAGCCGCCCAGTTCAACCAAGCGGCCATGGACGATGTAATGAAGAGCTTTAGCAGCATCAACTTTGCGGTCATCATCGGCAGTTTCCTGTTCTATTTCTTAGGTGGATATCTGCTCTATAGCGCGTTGTTCGCGGCCGTAGGCTCGGCAGTGGACAACGAGGCCGATTCGCAGCAGTTCATGATGCCCATCACCGCGCCCATCATCTTCGCCTTCGTCATGGCGCAATACGTGATCGCCAATCCCGAAGGGCCGATGGCCTTCTGGCTTAGCATCATCCCGTTCACATCGCCCATCATTATGATGGTACGGATCCCGTTCGGAGTGCCCTATTGGGAGTTGGCTCTCAGCATGGTGATGCTCGTCATCGGTTTTGTAGCCACCACGTGGTTGGCGGGGCGTATCTACCGCACCGGCATATTGATGTACGGCAAGAAGATCAACTACAAGGAGCTGTGGAAATGGCTTAGGTATCATTGATTTGGCCTCAGTGAACGATCCACCAGCCTCAGTGGATGATCTACTGGCCTCAGTGAACGATCCACCAGCCTCAGTGAATGATCTACTGCCATCAGTGAGTGATCCACTGGCCTCAGTGAACGACCCACCAGCATCAGTGGAAGATCCACTGGCATCAGTGAGTGATCCACCAGCCTCAGTGAACGGTCCACTGCGGCCCTAAATGATCATCAAAGCCAATGGAATGCGTTATTTGCCTCCGGATTCTGCATCATTGATGATCAACAAGACCAAATAGCACGCTCGTGAGAACAGCCATCATCGACCTCGGCACCAATACCTTCAATCTGCTCATTGCCGATGTAGATGCCTTGGCGAGCACCTTCACCGTGGTGCATGCCGCCAAGCAGGCGGTCAAAATCGGGGATGGCGGCATCACCAAGGGATATATCACTGATGAAGCCGTGGCGCGCGCCATGAGCGCCTTGGCCGTATATCGCGATACCATGGCTCAATTCGACTGCCACCAAGTGCTGGCCTTTGGCACTTCTGCCATGCGCGATGCTGCAAATGGTGGGCAATTGGCGCAGCGCATCGAACAGGAACTGGGCATTCACGTATCCATCATCAGTGGCCAACTGGAGGCGCAGCTCATCACCGAGGGCGTGCGACTTGCCGTACCCATGGATAACAGGCCTGTGCTCATCATGGACATAGGTGGCGGTAGTACGGAGTTCATCATTGCCAACGGCACAGAGGTGTTCTGGAAAGAAAGTTATCAATTGGGCGTTTCGCGTATCCGCCAATTGCTGCCCCTTTCAGACCCGATGACCCCTGATGATGTGCTGCGCTTGGACCAACTGCTCACCGACCAGCTGCATGGCCTTCATCAAACATGCACCACCCATGGCGTCACCACCATGATAGGCTCATCGGGCAGTTTCGACAGCTTTTTTGAGATGCTCTGGGCCCAGAAAGGACACGCCCGCGAGGCCAACTCCATCCTCACTGCCACGTTCGACATGCAAGAACTGGAGGTCCTCGATGCCAAGCTCATGGCCATGAACCACGCTCAGCGCAGGGCCGTTCCGGGGCTGGTTGAAATGAGGGTGGACACCATCCATATTGCATCTCACATGGTGCAATGGGTGCTGCACAAATGTGTGTTCAATGCGGTAGTCCTGTCAACCTACGCGCTCAAAGAAGGCGTCATACACAGGGTGATGGAAGGGAAAGATGTGAGCGGATGAGATGAGCACATTCTTCTGCCTCAAAGGAGGTTCAGAAAGAACAGGTTCATCATGATGAGAATGAAATACGACACCAGCGATGCTGCGCCAGCATAGTCCTTCGCAATGCGCTGCCCGAAGAATAGCATGACGATGGCAAGGGCGCAGAGCAGTGTTCCTGCATACGAGAAACAGAAAGTGCGATACACCAGCGCCTCTATCGCTCCGATGCTGCACATCATGCCTGCTGCGAGCTCAACGGCCGTAAGTACGCCCAGCATCACAGGCACCGTGCCCGAAAGGAATGATGCCGCAAAATGACCCTTCAGCCAGTCGAGATTGCCCTTGTAGTCAAAGGTCTTGTCAAGGCCCGATTGAAGAAAAAGGATGGCCAGAAAAGCCGATACGAACGCTTGAACGATCCACGGGCCTCCAACCACATCTAGAAATCCACAATTAAGGTCCATGTTCAGTAGGATAAGAATCCGCTTATCTGTTGGTTCAACTCCCGCAGCGCCACTTCATCCGTAAGCGTGCCTGCAGTGTCCATGGTCTGACCCACCTGCGAGATGTACACCTTCTTCCAATACACTGCCGAACCGAGGTAGTGAAAAATGCCCGTCAGTTGGTCCAGCCCCCGCAGATTGCCACTTCGACCACTTGCAACGCCCACCATGGCCACCTTCTTGTTGGCCCATTCGCCATGGTCGCACGCATCCATGAAATATTTGATGATGCCGGGAAAACTGCCGTTGTATTCCGGAACGATGAACACCAGTTTGTTCGCCTTGCGCACATACTTCACCACGATGGCCTCCATTTCCGGGGTCGATGCACCGAACGAACTGTCCTGTATCCACTGTGGCTTCACGTCACCGATGTCCATCACCTGAACATCCGCACCGCTGTGCTGCAGCAGGCGCGCATATTCCAGCGCCACTTTCATCGTGTTGCTGTTAGGGCGGTTTGTTGTGCAGATAACCGTTATCATTCTACTTCTTGGTGGTTGAAAGGCGGTTCAAGAAATTGATATCGCGCTTTATGACCCCATTGCCCAGGTAGTAAACATCATCGTTGGTCACATTCTCCAGATAGGCCAAGGTCTTCTCAAACATGGCCGATCCCAGATAGAACCAATCATCGTCCGTTATCTTCTGCAATTCGGCTTTATTGGCTGTGATGAGTGCATTGCCAAAGAAGTAAAGGTTGTCGTTCTGAATGAAGTCGAGCATTTTCGTGCTGCGGAAATAAATGCTCTTGGACAGATAGAAGATGTCGTTATCAGCAATATTCACCCATGCCATGGTGTCACCGGTCAGTAGCACATATCCCAGATAATGAAGGTCATCTCCAGATGCGGTCACTATTGGAGCATTCTGCCCATTTGCAGATGGAGACCGCAAAACGAACATGGCCGCAAAGGCAAGGAGCAATATGTGCCATTTTGTGAAACTCATTTGCTGAACCGAGTTATCACACGTTTGATTATGGCCACACATTCCATCAATTGTTCCTCGGTCATTACCAGCGGAGGAGCAAAGCGGATGATATTGCCATGCGTGGGTTTTGCCAACAGACCATTGGCGGCCAGTTGCAAGCAGATGTTCCAAGCGGTATCGCTTTCTGGGCTGTCGTTGATCACGATGGCATTGAGAAGCCCTTTGCCGCGAACAAGTGCTATTATAGGATGTCCATTGGCGAATTTTCTGAGTTCATCACGGAAAATGGTACCCAGACGCTCGGCATTTTCGGCCAGTCTTTCCTCTCTCACTACTTCAAGTGCAGCCATTGCCACCTTGGCTGCCAATGGATTGCCTCCAAATGTTGAGCCATGTTGCCCAGGGCGTATCACAAGCATAACATCATCATCCGCCAACACGGCAGATACCGGCAGTACGCCTCCCGATAGCGCTTTGCCCAATATCAGAATGTCTGGTCTCACTTTCTCGTGATCCACAGCGAGCAGACGGCCTGTGCGGGCAATTCCGGTCTGAATCTCATCTGCAATGAAGAGCACATTTGCATCTGTGCAGAGCGCTTTCGCCTTTGCGAGGTATCCATCTGCCGGTACGTATACTCCGGCCTCGCCCTGTATCGGCTCTACCAGAAAACCCACTACGCTTGGGTCCTGCAGTGCAATTCTCAATGCAGCGGTGTCATCGTAAGGCACAGTGATGAAACCTGGCGTGTATGGTCCATAATTCTTGCGGGCATCCTGATCGCTGCTGAACGAAACGATTGTGGTCGTACGTCCATGAAAGTTGCCATCACAAACAATGATTATGGCGCTGTTCTCAGCAACCCCCTTTTTCTCATAGCCCCACTTACGGCATAGCTTCAGGGCGGTCTCCACAGCCTCGGCCCCAGAGTTCATCGGCAGAAGCTTGTCGAATCCGAAATACTCGCATGCATATTTCTCATAGGCACCCAGCACATCGTTGTGAAACGCCCTACTTGTAAGCGTAAGTTTGCTGGCCTGTGCCACCAATGCGGCCACAATGCGCGGGTGGCAATGACCTTGATTCACGGCCGAATAGGCCGAAAGAAAGTCGAAATACCGTTTACCATCGGTGTCCCAAACATGGACTCCTTCGCCCCGTTCCAGAACAACTGGCAGTGGATGATAGTTGTGCGCGCCATACTGCTCCTCAAGTGCAATGGCCTGACGTGCAGATGTAGATAGGTCCAAGGTATGTTCCATGCTGTGCTTCAGTTCTGTTCGGTAGCCGATTCATTTGCGTTACCGCCTTTCACCTACATCCCTGCAGGCCTAAGTTGTTCGCCCCGTGGATGAAGGATTACAAAAGTACCATCAGATGGAAAGGAACAGCAGTTATCTCATTGAATAATATGCACAGGCATGGCACGTTATAACTTGTTTTAGCAGGAAGTGATTCAGGTGAGTCGATGCATGTCATGCACAAGAATTGACTTCCTGTCAAAGTTTATGACCTGCATGTCTTTAAGTTCATTGAGCACCGTGGTTACCGTTTGGCGCGAAGTTGCGGTCATGTTGGCCATATCCTGATGTGTAAGCGCATGCGCTACCAACACCGACCCTCCAGCCAGTACCTGCCCGCGGGTCCCTGCCATGTCTTTCACCATTTCTACTATGCGTGCTCTGGCATCTTTGAAAAACAAGGATTCGAATTTGCGTTCAACTTCAAGGAGTTTTCGCCCTATGGCTTGTGTGATCCTCATGCTCAGCCCCGCGCTTCCATTCATCAACCGCGTCAGGTCTTCCGATCGGAATCTGTATAGCAGTGTGTGTTCATCCATCGCTACTGCGAAATCATTTCTGGTGGTCTGACCCAATATGGCCATCTCTCCGAACATATCGCCAGCATGGGCGATGGTTTTTATGACCTCCTTTCCATCAGATAGATAGTTCACTGATTTGACTCTGCCCTCAACAACGAAATATACCATGTTGGCCACATCCTCAGGTGTGAAAATACGGGCTCCTTTTTCTTTCGTTTCCAATTTCGCCATGTCCGACAGGGCTTGCAATTGGTCTTTGGGCAGATCACGGAAAAGTTCGTTGCTTTCTATCCAATCGAATTTCGAGGCAATTGCTACAGCCATGCGCACAGCTTTAATGTGAGGATTACAGCATATTAACCGTTGCTGCTTTGATTTGTTCAAAACCCCGATCTGGGTTTCCATCAACGTCAGCGATTCAGTGCGCCAAAGGCTTGCAAGCGGGGTGATGGCCGATTACTTTTGCGGCCTTTGACCCGCACACCATGTTTGAGAATTTAACGGAGAAGTTTGAGAAGGCATTTCAGACGCTGAAAGGCGAAGGCCAGATCACAGAGATCAATGTGGCCGAGACCATGAAAGAGGTCAGAAGGGCACTGCTCGATGCTGACGTCAACTATAAGGTCGCGAAGGAATTCACAGACCGTGTAAAGGAGAAGGCTTTAGGTCAGGACGTGCTAACGGCCATCAAACCTGGGCAATTACTTATCAAGATAACAAAGGATGAGCTGACCGCGCTCATGGGGGGGGGCACTATCGATGTCAATCTCAGTGGCAATCCGGCCGTGTTTCTCATCGCTGGCCTTCAAGGCTCGGGCAAGACCACATTCACTGGTAAGCTGGCCGGTCACTTGAAGTCAAAGCGCGGCAAGAAACCATTGCTTGTAGCGTGCGATGTTTACAGACCTGCGGCCATCGATCAGCTTAAGGTGCTTGGTGGGCAAGTGGGGGCAGAGGTCTACACGGAGATCGGCAATAAGAATCCCGTGCAGATAGCAGAGAATGCTATCAAGTATGCTAAGGATAAGGGATTCAATGTGGTCATTGTCGATACCGCAGGTCGATTGGCTGTTGACGAGGAGATGATGAACGAGATTGACCGCGTTCACAAGGCCATCAAGCCACAGGAGACCTTGTTTGTGGTCGATTCCATGACAGGTCAGGATGCGGTGAACACCGCCAAGGCCTTCAATGACAGGCTCAACTTTGATGGTGTTGTCCTTACCAAGCTTGATGGAGACACACGTGGAGGAGCAGCGCTTTCAATACGTTCTGTGGTAGACAAGCCAATAAAGTTCGTAGGCATCGGAGAAAAGTTGGATGCGCTGGATGTATTCCATCCAGACCGGATGGCAGACCGGATACTTGGCATGGGCGACATTGTTTCGCTTGTGGAGCGCGCCCAGCAGCAGTTTGACGAGGTAAAGGCCAGGGAACTTCAGAAAAAAATCGCCAAGAACACGTTTGATTTCAACGACTTCCTGAGCCAGATTCAGCAGCTCAAGAAGATGGGCAATATGAAGGATCTTATGGGTATGATACCCGGTATGGGAAAGGTGCTCAAGGATGTGGAGATAGGAGATGATGCATTCAAAGGTGTTGAAGCCATCATAGGTTCTATGACCCCGAAGGAACGCGAGAATCCGCACATTATTGATGGTAGCAGGAGGAAACGCATCGCTGCAGGTAGTGGTACTAACATTCAGGAGGTCAATCGATTACTGAAGCAGTTTGAGGATAGTAAAAAGATGATGCGTCTCATGTCCAACAAAGGTGCAATGAGCCAGATGATGCGCAATATGCCAGGTCGGAAATAGCTGGATGGAATAAATCAGCTTTCAAACGGTCGTTATCACTAATCAACCTAAATGAAACTTCTTGACGGTAAGGTAATCGCAGAACAGGTAAAGGCGGAGTTGGCTGTAGCTGTTCAAGAAATGAAGTTAGCAGGCCATCGTGCACCGCATCT
>JBFYQB010000156.1:0-4009 GCA_041302955.1 Flavobacteriales bacterium | reverse complement strand
CTCAAGTTGCGCTGATGCTCATACATGATGTTAGGTGAGATGAACACAGGCACCTTGATCTTTCTCTTCGTCACTGGCCACATCATCGAGTAGTGGGCCACGAATTTCACAGGCAATTTCTCCGTGCGTCCGGTCAGCGACTCGTTTGGCGAAGTCAAGTGATGCGCTGCAAAACCAAGCGTGTTGCCGATGACCTTGCGGGTCTTGGACTTTCCCTTGCCGGGCATGAAATTGAAGCGAGCAAGGAAACCAGCATTGAAATCGGGCATTTCCACCTTCAATTGCTCCGGGCGCTGAACATTGGATGGGTTCACATTGCCATAGATGGGATGCAATTGATCGCTGAAAACGAAGGCGTCCCAATCGCGGATCTGTTTGCTCATATAAGCAGCATCCACACCGAAGTGAATGTCGAACATGCGCGGAAGCACGATGAGCCTGTAAGAATACATCAAGCTGTAGCGCTGGGTCTGCAACTGACCTTCGCCCTCGTTGCCTACTACAGCCTGAAAGCCTATGCCTCCGAAAAGTGCGGGGTTTCCGATGTCCACTCCAGCAGCATACGTGCTGAAATCACCAGGTATGGAAGTCCAGAGATTACGGTAATTGGCATGAACACGAAGACCATCATCAGCACCTGCAAATGCCGGATTGATATACGTTCGGGCGGCAAAGAATTGCGTGAACGTTGGATCCTGCGCATACGCGCTCCCCACAGACAACATTGCGAGAAGAACCGTAGATAGTAGGAGTCGCATCATGGGCGGAACACTTGGGACCGGTCGGCTTATACTTTGTAAATGGTAAATCGTTACACCTGCTTTCACTTCGAGTGCAAATGTCATTAATTCCTGAAATGATGAACAACTTTTCTACAAAAGGCTTTTCGCCCCTTTTGCCTATCTAATTTCGCGGCCGTGAATATAGTCTTGTTCCGTTCGGTTTTGTTGGTCATCGCTTTTGGCGTCATGGTCGGTTGCGAAGAGGAGCAGGATACGGAACGGCCCACTGCTTCCTTGCTCACTCCATTGAATGGGGCAACGGTTGCCACCGACCAAGGCATCATCATCCGCGCATTGTTTGAGGATAACGGCCAATTACTCCAGTACAAGGTGCTGCTCGAGGGCATCGATTCGCTGAACGGCATTGCTAAGGATACCGCCATCCGATGGATAGAGATCGGAGGGCTGTCGGGTGCAGCCTACGAGCTGAACGACACTATAGCCTTGCCGGCCTCCATGTTCAATGGCCATTACCGGCTGTTGGTCACATGTGTGGACAGCGATGGCAATCAGGCATACAACGATACGATTGCCATCCGTGTGGTGAACGTTGCTGATACCATCGTACCGGTTTTCAGTGTCATAGGGCCCGTGGTAGGCGATACATTGGGCATAGGAGAGGGATTTCCGCTGCTTGGACAGATAACAGACGAGACATCGCTCAATTATGTCACGGTTTTCATTGGACGCACGAACAGAAGTCTTACCAAGCACGAGTTCGACTTTCCAATCGTGCTCGACAATACTGTGAATCTGAATGATATCGGTTGGTATTTCCCCATCGATTCCACTTGGACAAAGGGTGCCTATGAGGTGTATATCACCGCTTGGGACGATTACAATGGGGTGGAATTTTCCATACCATTTCACATCAATTATTGAGCACATCCGTTTTCATGGCAGAAGAAGCGCACAAACGCAGTTTCGTATTTGACTTCGATAGTACGTTGACACAGGTCGAGGCCTTTGAAGAGCTGGCCGAGATAAGCCTCAAGAATGACCCCGACCGCGAGAAGAAGATCCGCCAGATAGGCGAGATAACAGACAGGGGCGTGGATGGAGACATCACCTTCACCGAATCGCTCGAGATGCGGCTCAAAATTCTTGAGGCGCGCGAGGAGCATCTGGAACTGTTGGTGAAACGCCTCAACGGCAAGATATCCAAGTCCATTTCGCGGAACAAGGAATTCTTCAAGAAGTATGCTGACGACATCTATATCGTGTCGTGCGGATTCAAGGAGTTCATCGATCCGATCATGGCCAAGTATGGCATCCCTGCCGAGCGGATATTTGCCAACACCTTCCGCTTCGATCGCAAGGGCAACATCGTAGGGTTCGACCGCGAGAACGACCTTGCCAAGCCGGATGGCAAGATCGATCAGTTGAAGAAGATGGAGCTGCCTGGCGAGATCCACGTGATCGGTGACGGCTTCTCCGACTATCAGATGAAGGCGGCCGGCATTGCCCACAAGTTTTATGCATTCACGGAGAATGTGGCCCGCAAGAACATTCTTGACAAGGCCGACCACATTGCTCCCAGCTTGGACGAATTCCTCTATAAGAACAAGCTTCCGGGTTCCATTTCGTTTCCGAAGAATAGGATCAAGGTGCTGCTCTTGGAGAATATCCATGCCGATGCCGAAGCATTGTTGCGCGATGAGGGCTATACGGTAGAGTCGATGACCAAGGCCCTGAACGAGCAGGAACTCTGTGCCGCCATCAAAGGCGTACACATCCTCGGTATCCGTAGCAAGACCAAGGTGACCGCCAAGGTGGTGGCTGCTGCTGACAAGCTGATGGCCGTGGGCGCTTTCTGCATCGGTACCAACCAGATAGACCTCGCGGCATGCACCAAGGCCGGCATTGCAGCCTTCAACGCCCCGTTCAGCAATACACGCAGCGTGGTGGAAATGGTGATAGGCGAGATGATCATGCTGATGCGCGGCACATTTCCCAAGAGCGTTGGTATGCACGCTGGCAATTGGGACAAGTCTGCCGCACATAGCTATGAGATACGCGGCAAGAAGTTGGGCATCGTAGGCTATGGCAACATCGGTTCACAGCTCTCGGTGCTGGCCGAATCGCTGGGCATGACGCTCTATTATCATGATGTGGTGGAGAAGCTTGCCCTTGGCAATGCGCGCAAGATGAACTCGCTGAAGGAACTGCTGCGCAGATGCGATGTCGTCACCATGCACGTGGACGGAAGGGCCGAGAACAAGGGCCTGATAGGCGACCGCGAGTTCAAACTGATGAAAGATGGTGTCATCTTCATCAATCTGAGTCGCGGCCATGTGGTGGACATTGAGGCATTGCGGAAGCACATCCTTTCGGGCAAGGTGCGCGGTGCGGCTGTAGATGTGTTCCCAAAAGAGCCGGGATCCAACAGTGAGCCGTTCGAAAGCGCGCTCACCGGTCTTCCCAATGTGATCCTCACCCCGCACATCGGTGGCAGCACCATCGAGGCGCAGAAGAATATAGCAACCTATGTGCCTGAGACGCTTGTCAGCTATATAAATACAGGCAACACCACCACGAGCGTCAACCTGCCTCCGGTGCGGGTGACCGAGATGAAAGGTGCCCACCGTCTGTTGCACATCCACGCCAATGTGCCCGGCATTCTGGCCCGCATCAACAGCGTGTTCTCCAACTACAACATCAACATCCTCGGTCAGGCGCTCAAGACCACAGAGGACATCGGATACCTGGTCACCGACATCGACAAGAAGTATGATAAGGATGTGATGCGCGAACTGAAGGCGATAGACCACACAATCAAGCTGAGGGTGCTGTATTGAACGTCTTCAGATTAGCCGTCAGTTTTGGATTGGCGCCCTCTTGACATCTTCCTTCCGCTCTCCGTTCTTTGCAACGGTATTTGGAGATGTCGGCATGCTGCGCTCCATTTCATAGCCCCCGAACAACGATGCCTGACAATCCTGCACCCGCATCACTCCGATGGTCCACCATCTGGACAGAGCTGAAGAACGCCCTTCGCGGCACCGAGACCGACTATACCACCATATCCATCCGCAAGGCAGTCTTCCTGCTGGCCGTTCCCATGATATTGGAACTGGTCATGGAATCGACCTTCGCAGTGGTCGACATCTACTTTGTGGGCAAGCTCGGCCCATCCGCAGTGGCCACTGTGGGGCTTACCGAGACCTACCTCTTTCTGCTCTATTCCGTGGCCATGGGTCTCGCCACGGCCGTCACCGCCATCGTGG
>JBFYQB010000155.1:0-10211 GCA_041302955.1 Flavobacteriales bacterium | reverse complement strand
GCGGCACTTATATATGATGTGAAGCAAAGGCATCTGGCCATTTATCTTCCTATCAGTATGTCAAAGAACGCGTAGGATTAGCACCCCCAACCCCAAATTGGGTCGAGGTTAATCCTTAATTACTTGAAAATTCAGGGAATCAGCTCTTGATTACGCGCTTCACTATAGATGTGCCGCCCAACTGCACGCGCACCAAGTACATTCCATTACGGTACTTCGAGAAATCCAGTTTGTGACTCTTGAGTCCTGCAACAAACGTTCCTTGATCCATCAACCTACCCAAAGCATCCGTAACCTCAAAGGGGATGTCTGTCCTGACCGTGAACTCAAAATCGAATACCAAGTCATCCTTCACGGGATTTGGAAAAACCTTTAGATCACCAGCTTCTTCGCCCTGCCCATTTTCTTCATCTGAGGGATCTCCATTTCGAAACTGCGCCTGAGTCATATCAATTGATTCGGTAGTGGTTCTAAACTTGGAGTGAACGGTCTGGGATGATTGACCAGACGCGTTGCCTTTATCAATAAGTATCCAGACCATAATAAGGAACGTAACCACCACAACCTTCGAAAGGCTGCCAGAAATTCCGTTACCACTGAATGAGATGTAGTTTTTTTTCATGATTTCCAAGTTTTGGGTGATTAGTACATCTAGTATGATAGGGAATTGTGTGAGTGCTCATCCGAATCATGGTGTGAAATTACACACGGGATTCTACCAAACCAAACCAAATTTTTCAATAAACCCGAGGGTGAATCGGGATATTTTGATCACTAAAAATACACTATATAATTGATTACCAACAAATTAAATTTCCAAAAAAGACCTCATAAATTACATTCCTAACGTTTTACCAAATTTTGGCCATTAATTACAGTTCTAACACCCGATTTTGAGGCCGAAATTGAGGTCGTTTTTGTGTCGGAGGCACATTAGAAATGGTTATTTTAACGGAGTCATAATCTTGGATTGTGAACTGAGAACAAACCTCAATCCCGCACAGATACTGACGTTTTAACCCACAATCCAACATGAACTGACAAGGTCATAAATTACTGCTCTGACGTTCGAGAATCTCCCCAAATTTTACCCATTAATTACATGTCTAAGCAATCCTCCGAGAATCTTTTTCAGCTGATCAAAGCGCTTTCCAAACCGGAAAAACGCTATTTTAAGGTGTTCACGTCCAAGCAGGGAAGCGATAATAGCGCCATTCAAATGGTCTTTGACATCATAGATGGACAGGAGAGCTTTGAGGAACAGCCTATTTTGGATCAAATGAGCGGTGTAATAACCGTTCAGAATCTCCCAATAACTAAAAGCCGACTCTACGATTCGATTCTGCGCGCATTGGATGCGTATCATGCGAACAGCTCTATAGATGCACAGTTGAAAAGGACATTGCATTGCGCTGAGATCCTTTACAAGAAAACGCTCTACAGCCAAAGTCTTAGGCTGTTGGAAGGCGCCAAAAAACTCGCCTATAAATATGACAAGCACACCACGTTGCTTGAAATATTCATGTGGGAGAAACTGGTGATTGAAAAAGACAATTATGAAAGCGTCAGGGACGCTGAGTTGGAGGCCATGATGGCTGAGAACACACGTGTAACTAAGTTGATTGAGGTCTACAACGATTTCTGGGGAATAAAGAGTCGACTGTTTCACATTCTGAACAAAAAGGGTAAGGTGCGTACAGAAGAAGGGCTTATGAAACTGAAATCCATCATTGACAGCACTCTTTTGGACCGGAACCCCGATCACCTCTTCTATGAAACGCAGTATCTATACAACCATATTTATAGCGCTTACCATTTCGGGGTAGGTGATTACGCCAACTCTTACAGCTTTTTGAAGGCGAATGTGTCTCATATTGAGAACAACTTGGAGAAATTCAGCGAAGAACCCAACGTGTATTTTTCAGTGCTTACAAATGTTGTTTACATCGCCAGCCAGCTTCACAAGTATGATGAGGTGTTCCTATACCTCAAAAAATTGCGTGAACTACCTGAAACGATGGACATTCGGAACAATGAAGATCTGGAGATAAAGCTATTCTCCTCTACGAACAGTATCGAGCTAACCATCCACTTCCTAAAAGGTGACTTTGATAAAGGATTGGAGCTCATTCCACAGATAGAAAGTGGGCTGGTACTTTATGATAGTAAGTTGAACAACGTCCGTAAGGCCTTCTTCTTCTTCAATATTGCCATCATTTATTTTGGTGCACAACAGTATACTGAATCGCTGAAGTGGACCAACCGCTTGCTGAATGACATTGAACTGAGCACAAGCTTGGATATATACTGTTTCGGCCTACTACTGAATCTTTTGATTCACATAGAACTTAAAACAACCGATCTGCTCCCCTACGCACTCCGGTCAACTGAGCGGTATCTAAGCTCCAGAAAGCAGTATTTTAAGTTCGAAGCTTCATTCATTGACCTGATTGGCAAGTTGCTCAAAACGAAAACCCATCTAAGAGCGGTCACACATTACAAGGTTTTCCTTGCGGAACTGAATGCGCTGAAAGACGACCCATTGGAGAAGAACGCCTTTGAATATTTCGACTTCATCTCTTGGGCCGAGTCGAAAGTGAGTGGCAGAGAATTCGGTGAGCTAGTGCGCGAAAAATCACGTCATAGCAGAAACAACTCATAGCCTGTCGCGCAATTCGACCAGAAACCCTCGTATTTCACGCAGTTTCTGGACAACCTCAGTATTCTGTGCAACATCACTCTTATTCTCTCCAAGCTTCTTCTTGGCCCCAGCAAGGGTGAATCCTCGTTCTTTCACCAAGTGATAGATGATCTTGAGATTCTCAACGTCCTTCGGAGTAAATAGTCGATTGCCCTTCTTATTCTTCTTCAGCTCGAGGATGTCAAACTCCTTATCCCAAAAACGGATAAGAGATGTATTCACATCAAACATGGCCGCCACTTCACCTATGGTGTAATACAGCTTGGCAATCTCTTTTTCCTTGTACGGTGCCATTTTTCAACGAATTGCGAAGGTGATAATTTTATGCTTGGACAAGTTATTCTTCATGCGGTCAGAACAAAAACACTCCCGTGATATGCAAGGAAGCTCAAGATACACGCATCAATCAAACGACTGGTTGGACTGCGAACTGATCTCAATCACTTTATCGTATTCCTCAGGGGTTAGGTCATTAAAGAAGAAGTTGATCGGGTTGATCTTCTCTCCATTCTTTATCACTTCATAATGCAGATGCGGAGCAGTGCTGGTTCCAGTGCTTCCTACATAACCGATCACATCGCCACGTTTCACCTTCTGGCCTGGACGAACATTGAACTTGCTCATGTGCCCATAAAGTGTTTCGTATCCAAACCCGTGATCTATCACGACATGGAAGCCATAACCACGACTTTCACGATCCACCACTTTCACCACGCCATCACCAGTGGCAAATATGTCTGTGCCGCGCGGTGCCGCAAAATCAATTCCGGTGTGAAAGTGCTTTATCTTATAGATAGGATGTATCCGGTAGTTGAAACCTGATGCTACGCGGGTCAACTTGTCGTTTGCCACAGGCTGGATGGCAGGAATGCTTGCCAACATCTGGGTCTTGTTTTTGGCCAATGCGATCACTTCATCAAAAGACCGCGACTGCACCACCAACTTTTTCACCAACTCATCCAAGTGTTGGGACGTCTCCACCACAAGTTCGGCATTGCCAAATCCTTCCAAATGACGGTATCGGTTCACACCACCGAAACCCGCATCACGAATGCTCTTGGGAATAGGTTCGGCTTCGAAGATGACACGATAGATGTTATCGTCTTTTTCCTGCAGTTCGGCCATCACCTGATCCACCTGGTGCATCCGGTCGTTGAGCACTTTATACTGCAGCTCGAGCTGATCTATCTCCCGTCTCAATTGCTTCTCCTTAGGGCTATCGAAAAAGGAGGTGAAGAACACCAGCACTATGGCTGAAAACACAGCGGCCGAGGCAAAATAGACCAATGCACGCAACAATATCTGCTTCACGCTCAGCGTCACCTTCCTATAGGTGAGTGTGCGTTTGTCAAACTGGTACTTGGCCCTGCCCATTCCTTGCTATTCTCTACTTTTGCCGACCTTTTGAGAAAAGGCGAAGGGCGAAAGTAGTAAAATCATGAAGTTCCACTTTCGGAGTTCATGCAGCTTTCTTCCTTCTTGGTCTTCAAACATCAGATTATAACAGTGACTTCAAGCTCAATGACCGCCCAACAGATCCGCCAGACGTTTCTCGATTTTTTCAAGGAAAAAGGACATGCCATCGTCCCTTCCGCCCCTTTGGTGGTGAAGGACGACCCAACGCTGATGTTCACCAATGCCGGCATGAACCAGTTCAAGGACATTTTCCTTGGAAACCGGCCTGCAAAGGATATTCGCGTTGCTGACACGCAAAAGTGCCTGCGCGTATCTGGCAAGCACAACGACCTTGAGGAAGTGGGGGTGGACACCTACCACCACACTATGTTCGAGATGCTGGGCAACTGGAGTTTCGGGGATTATTTCAAAGCCGAGGCCATAGCATGGAGCTGGGAGTTGCTGACCGAGGTGTATAAGTTGGAAAAAGACCGCTTGTATGTGACCGTTTTTGAGGGCGATGAAAAAGAAGGCATCCCGGCATCGTCAGTGGCTTTGGCCGAATGGCGCAAACTGGTGCCAGACGAGCGTATCGTTTATGGCAATAAGAAGGATAATTTCTGGGAAATGGGCGACACCGGCCCATGCGGCCCGTGCTCAGAAATTCACGTGGATTGCCGTCCGGATGCGGAACGCGCACTGATTCCCGGTCGCGACCTTGTGAACAACGACCATCCACAAGTGATCGAGATATGGAACAACGTTTTCATCCAATATAATAGGATGAAAGATGGAAGCTTGGTATCGCTGCCAGCCAAGCACGTGGACACGGGCATGGGATTCGAGCGCTTGGTGCGCGTCATTCAAGGGAAAAGCTCGAACTACGACACCGATGTTTTCACTCCGCTCATCACCAAAATATCGGCTATAAGTGGTGTGACCTATGGAGCCACGGATGGCAAACAGGACATTGCGATTCGTGTCATCTCCGACCACATCCGTGCGGTGAGCTTCGCCATTGCAGACGGGCAGCTTCCAGGCAACAATGGTGCAGGCTATGTGATCAAACGCATACTGCGCAGGGCCATCCGCTATGGTTTCAGTTTCTTGAATCTTCACGAACCGTTCATGCACCAATTGGTGGCCGTGTTGGCCGACCAGATGGGCGATGCTTTCCCCGAACTGCGTGCACAGCGCCAACTGGTGGAGAAGGTTATTCTGGAGGAAGAGAATTCATTTCTGCGGACACTTTCCAAAGGAATTGAACGGTTCAATGCCCACGTTGCGGCCATGAAAGGAACCACTGTGGACGGACAGTTTGCATTCGAACTGTACGATACGTTCGGATTCCCAATTGACCTTACGGAACTGATGGCACGCGAGCGCGGTCTGACAGTTGATACCGCTGGATTCGACAAAGGATTGGCCGAGCAGAAGGAACGTTCGCGGGCTGTTGGCACCACCGACAATAGCGATTGGACTATGCTGCAAGAAGGCATGGGGCAATTTGTCGGATATGATGAACTGGAAAGCACTGTGCACATCACCCGCTATCGTAAGGTGAGCTCGAAGGGCAAGGAGTTCTACCAGTTGGTATTGGACCGTACACCGTTCTATGCCGAAAGTGGCGGACAGGTTGGAGACAGCGGTAGTTTGGAGGCAGTCGGCCAACGCATCACCATTTTCGACACGAAGAAGGAGAACGACCTTGTGCTGCATTACAGCACTGGATTGCCAAGTGACCCATCGGCCTCATTCACCGCCAAGGTGAATACCACAAAAAGGGCTGATACTGCCAAGAACCACAGTGCAACCCATTTGCTTCATGCCGCACTGCGAGAAGTATTGGGCACCCATGTGGAGCAGAAAGGATCGCTGGTGAATGAGAACTATCTGCGCTTCGACTTCTCGCATTTCGGTAAGATCACGGACGAGGAAATGCAGCGTGTTGAGGCCATCGTGAATACCCGAATTCTGGAGAACATCAACCTGAACGAGCGCAGAAATGTGCCGATAGCTGAGGCAAAAGCCCTTGGAGCAATGGCGTTGTTCGGTGAGAAGTATGGCGATAGCGTGCGTGTCATCACCTTCGATCCAAAATTCTCGGTGGAGCTCTGCGGAGGCACGCATGTTAAGGCCACAGGCGAGATAGGCCTTTTGAAAGTGACCTCTGAGGCTTCTGTTGCTGCCGGAATACGCAGGATTGAAGCTGTGACCGGAAGTAAAGCATTGGAACTTCTGAACGATGCCGACCGCAAACTGAATGACCTTAAGAATCTGCTCAAAACTCCAGACGCTTTCAAGGCCGTGGAGCAACTTTTGGCCAAGAACAAAGAGCTACAGCAGGAATTGGAAAGTCTGAATGCGAAAGCTGCGTCTGGACTGAAAGATGAATTGCTGGCAAAGGCAGAGCAGCGCAGTGGTTATCGTCTCATTGCGCAACGCGTTCAATTGACAGATGCCAATGCACTGAAAAACCTGTGTTTCTCATTGAAAGAAACTTCGGACATCTTAGCAGTTTTGGGTGTTGTGAGCAATGGCAAACCCAGTCTACATGTGGTTGTTGGCGAGCAATTGGTGAAGGAAAAAGGTTGGGATGCGGGCAAATTGGTTCGCGAACTGGCCAAACACATCAAAGGCGGGGGTGGCGGACAGGCATTCTATGCCACAGCAGGCGGAACAGACCTTGACGGACTGAACAAGGCGCTGAGCAGTGTAGAGTCCACACTGTCCTGATAAGGTCCTTCACCTATGGTGCTTTTCAGCCCTGAAATGGTCGAAGAATTTTCGATGAGACCACGTGAAATACCCTTCACGGATAGCGCAGGAATATTCATATTCGCAGCGCAAAATACAGACCCGATATGAAGCGCTTGCTCTCCCGATTCTTCTCTCCGATAGTAGTTCTGGCCATGCTGGCCGGATGTTCGAATGATGGCGCTCAAGACAGCGGTCAGGGCCAGACTGCCGCACCCACCTTAACTGGCAATGTGGCACTGTTGGCAGCCAATGGACTCTATGTGGCCAGTGATCTTAGCCTCGTTGACGATGCCAGCGGCACTTTGGTGGCAAGTCGCACTTCGGTAGGAACGTGGGAAACATTCACAGTGGTGAATCTTGACAGCGGGCGCTTTGCACTTAAGGCATTCAACGGGAAATTCGTCTGTGCCGATCTGGACAAAGGCGGCAACCTCATCGCCAATAGAGATGAGCCGGGCGGATGGGAAACCTTCGAACTGGTGGTCGTAGACAGCACTCGCATTGCGCTGCGCACGTTCGGAAACACCTATGTGAGTGTTGACACCACACAAGGCGCCTCTTACGGTATAGTGAGCACGGGCAAAGAGACCGTGAATGAACTGGAGACCTTTACTGTGGTGCGCGACCCGATCGCTCCAGTGGCCCAGTAATCCTTGGCGAGCTACACCGCCACCACTTCCCCACCCTCCATATACACCAGCATCCCTTCCACCTGCTGGAAACCCAATGCGGTGAGCGCATCCTTGTAGGCCACGATCTGCTTGCTGTGTTCGGGGCGCGATGTGCCTGTCTTGTAATCCACGACATAGGCTGTTTGCCCCGTTGTCACCACGCGGTCGGGGCGCAGCCACTGGCCTCCGGGCATCTGGATGTCGGCCTCGGTGCGGATGGTTGCGCCTTCGGCAAATAGCGCGCTGAGTTCGGGCCGTTGGATGAGCCGCACGATCTGCCACTGCAATGCCTCGGCCTCTGCTTCAGGAAGGCGACCATCTTGCACCAGCATCTTGACCGCTGCGGGAACATCTGAGGCTATGCGCACGTGGGCCAAAGCATCGTGGATCAGAATACCATGGTCGCGGGCAGTGCTGTCGCCCCATTCTGCACGCGATGGGCGGGCAATGGCGATACGCTCCGTCCAATCGGGGCCACCTGTTTCGCGCAGCTGCAAGTAGATGCGGTCATCCGGCTTGTGAGGCTGGGCCTTTGTCCTTTCGCCAATGGTGCATTGTTCAGCATTAAAAACAAAACCCCGCGCCTCGAGCGAACGCTTCACGAAACTGATGGCCGTGGCGGTATGCTTTTCCTCATCCTTTATGGTGCCACAGACATAGAGCCTGTCCTTGGGGCGGGTGAGGGCCACATAGAGCATGTTGAACATGTCCATGGTGGTGAGGTTCTGCTCGCGCTCGAGGTCGGGCTGATACGTGGTGCCTTCGAGCGAGTTCTTGGAGGCGGTGACATGCACCCGGTTGAGCGGTTGCGCAGCCTCCTCCTCCACCCGCAGCCATATCCGATTGCGGGCCGTGGAAGCATCATAATCCGCAAACGGATGGATGACAACAGGAAATTCCAACCCCTTGCTCTTATGCACCGTGAGGATACGAATCGCCTCGCGGTTCTCCGTCAGGGCAATGCTGCGCTTGTCGCGGTGCTCGGTCCAATGGCGCAGAAAACCGTTGATGTCGTTGCCGTCCTTGCGCACATATTCCAGCACCTCGTCCATGAAATAGATGAGATGCGGTTGCTTGATGCCTTCCAACAGATGATGACGCAATTGCTCGAAAAGGCCATAGAGGGGCAACTGACGCAGGCGGCTCCAATAGACATCAGGATAGAGCTCTTTCAACAGATTGAAAACACCCGATGACTTATCCTTGCCCACCTGTGCCAACCGCTGCGACACCAATTTCTCCTCTTCACGCACCATGCAGAGGTGCTGCACCAGCTCGGCCATGTTGGTGGTGTCCTGTCGATTCACCAGAAAAACAGCCACGTTGACCAACAGCCGCACAGCGGGCGAACTATTGATGAGCAGCGACTCGCTCGACACAACGCTAAGGCCATGCTCGATGAGAAACTGAGCAACATTTACGGCCTCTTTGTTAAAACGACATATTACAGCAATATCACCCGGTTCGTATCCGTCCGCAAGGCATTCATCCACCCACACTTTTATCTGTTCCTCAGTGAATGGCGCATAATCATCAGGTTTGATGTCGCTTGAGCCTTTTGAAAAGTAGCGCACGCTGACAAGGCCTCCCTCCTTCCCCGTTGGGGTCTGCTGCACCACACCATCGTACATGCCCTTCAGTATTTCGGGCATGTGCTGTTGCAGGTCGGTGAAAAGCGTGTTGTTGAAATTGACCACCACAGGCTGCGTGCGGAAATTGCTGTCCAGCTTGTGCTCCTCCACATGGGTCATCAGCGACTGCTCGCGCTGGTCGAGCATGGTGCTCAGCAGCGGGTCGGCCTCCAGATGGTCTTTGAGATAATCGGGCCGGTTGATGGCAGGCAGGCTTACGAACTGCTGCACCTCGCCCCCACGCCAGCGGTAGATGCTCTGCTTGGCATCGCCCACCACGAGGCAGAGGCCATCGGTGGCAAGGCTTTCATCGATCAGCGGTAGCAGATTGAACCATTGCAGCACGTTGGTGTCCTGAAACTCATCCACCAGAAAATGATGGTAGCGATGGCCCAGACGCTCATAGATGAACGGGGCCTGCTCGCGCATCACCACCTCGCCCACCAGATGATTGAACTCACCGATGTGCAGCACCTCCTGCTCGTCCTGAAGCGTGTGTACTATCTCGCTCATGCGCTCGAGCAAGGCGATACCATAGATGTTCTTGAGCAGGAAACCCAGCCGTTTTCTACGTTCCAGCAAGGTCATCACGGTCCGGTATGCCTCGCCAAGTTGCGAGGCGATGCCGTCAATGGCGGCCTTCTTGTCGGGTTTCACCTTGGAAGCATACCACGTATCGCTCTCAACGCTCTTGTCGGCAGCAGTGTGACCCGCGTCCAACTTGCCCTGGGTTATCTTGAAGAAATAACCGCCCACGCCATGCACACCACCGGCCAGGTCGCCAGGTTCGAGGCCATTGTCACGCAACAATTTCAAAGCAGCGGTTGCCGTGCTGATGATGGCGGCCTTGTCCTGCTGCACTGCGGTATTCAGCCGTTTGCGCAGCGCAATGAAATCGTCCATCGCAATGCCCTTCATGCCCGCCAGATGGAAGCGGCCTTCCTCGTTGAAGATGGTCTTGGCCATGTCCTTGAGCATCTGCTCTATGTTCCAACTCTTCTCGTCCTCGGCCTGGGCCAGCGATAGGTCGATGAGGGCATCGGTCACGGCCTT
>JBFYQB010000154.1:0-3056 GCA_041302955.1 Flavobacteriales bacterium | reverse complement strand
CAACCCCTGCAGATACCAGTGCTTTATCTTGCGTTTGGCGTGCCAGCGGTTGTGTATCACCACTTCGTGCACATACACATAGGCAATGCCGTAGAGCGCGATGCCGATGCCCACATACAGCCTCCAGTCGCACCCCGCCATGATGCCGAACTGCATGTTCAACCAACTTGGTATGGCGAACACCAGGGCAAAGAGGTCGTTGCGCTGAAAGAACCCGTCATGCGGCTGATGATGGTCGCGGTGCATGACCCATCCGAAACTGTGCATCACATACTTGTGCGCAAACCACGCCACAAACTCCATGGTCCAGAAAGCGGCCACGATGCAGAAAATATGAAAGGCGATGATCAACGGGAGATTATCAATCAAAAACTATCAATGAACAACTAATAATCAGCGATTTACAACAAAAAACTAAAGCAACGCAACAACACTGTTCCTACCTCCTCACAGCTTTCCGTCCTTCTCTGCCTTGGCGATGAAAGCGGTCACCTGCTTCTTGAATTCCGGGTTGTTCACCTTGGCCAGATTGCTGTCTATGAACGCACGGTCTTCCACTATCTTGTCGCTGTAGTTCAGTATTCCCGGCACATTCACCTGTATGGTGAGGCGCAGGAAACGCAGTTCCAGGTTCTTCGTGTCCTTGCCTATGGCCTCGTCCAGCAGCGCCTTGCCCTCGTTGAATATGCTCAGCTTGTTGAAGGGGTTGGCGGCATGGCGGCCCCGTGCCATGATCACCGCGCCCTTGTAGCCCTTCAGCATAGGGTCGGTGGTCACATCTGCCTTCGCAAAGCGGGCATGCAGCCGTTCGCACACCGCCTCGTCCTTGAATATCAGCGCCACGTTGGTGCGCACATCCGTCAGCAGGTCGGTCTGCCCGAAGGCCAGCAGCGGCAGGAAAAGAAGGGTGAATAGCAGTTTCAAAAGTTCAAGGTTTGATTTTCAATGGCCGGCACTGGCATTTATCGTGCCGCCATTCACCTGCCGCCAAAGGCTTGCAGCTCATATCAAATTGAAACTATGCCGCACATATCCTCCAAAGAGCAGAGCGGCCTTCCTTTGGTTCGATATGCCGATGCGCTCGCTCAGGATGGCCGTAGAGTGCATGCCGCTTATCTTCTGCAACAGTGCATTGTAGTACAGGTAGGCCAGATAGACCCCGAAACGGGCCTTTTTGGGCAGTTGCAGTATGCCTTCATATCCTGCCTCAAAATCGCTGCGGATGTCGGCCTCTATGCGCTTCTTGGTCTCCTCGTCAAACTGACGCACCTCCAGCCCCGGGAAGTAAGAACGGCCAAGGGCCTCGTAGTCGGTCTTCATGTCGCGCAGAAAATTGATCTTCTGAAAGGCCGAACCCAGTTTCATTGCAGGAGCCTTCAGTGCCTCATACTGCTCCTCGTTGCCCTCGCAGAACACCTTGAGACACATCAGCCCCACCACCTCTGCCGACCCGAGGATATACTCCTCAAAGCGGTGTTGGTCATAGACCGTGCGGTCAAGGTCCATCTCCATGCTGTGCAGAAAGGTGTCCACCAGCCCGCGGTCTATGGCATACTGCCTTACAGTGGCCTGAAATGCGTTGAGCACCGGGTTGAGGCTTATGCCTTCGTCCAAGGCGCGGTACGTATCCTCTTTGAAACGGTCCAGCAGCGCCTTTTTCGGAAAATCATGGAACGAGTCCACGATCTCGTCCGCCAGGCGCACAAAGCCATAGAGGCCGTGGATTGGCTTCTCGAAATCCTTGTGCAGAAAACGTATGGCCAGCGAGAACGATGTGCTGTACGTGTTGGTGATGACCTGACCGCAGCGGTAGGAAGCATCATCAAAAAGCAACTTCTGGTGAGGGGTGGAGGTCACGTTCGTTCTATCACTTATGCTTGCACCTTATGGCTATCGGCTATTGGCTTTCAGTATCTCCTTGGCAGCCACCTGACCCGAAATGAGCGAAGGGGGCACACCCGGACCGGGGGTTGTCAATTGTCCTGCAAAAAAAAGATTTTTAACCTTACCGCTGCGCATCGAAGGTTTCAGGATCGCGGTCTGTTTCAAGGTATTGGCCAATCCGAAGGCATTGCCCTTGAAAGCGTTGTAATCCTGCTCATAATCGCTGTGCGCATAGCTGCGCTGATAGACGATATGCGGGCGTATCGTTTCGCCCGTCAGTGCCTCCATGCGGGCCATCACCGCCTCAAAATAGCGGTCGCGCACATCGGCCTCCTCGGCCAATGCGACAGCCACTGGGATAAGGATAAAAAGGTTCTCTCCGCCCTCGGGTGCCACTGTGGCATCGGTCTTCGATGGGCAGCAAACGTAAAACAGCGGATCGGATGGCCACTGCGGACGGTCGTATATCTCCGTGAGGTGGGCGTTGAAATCGGTGTCGAAAAACAGCGTGTGGTGCAGCAGATGGCTCACGCGCTTGTTCAGCCCCACGTAATAGATGAGGCACGATGGCGATAGCTTGCGGCTGTCCCAGTAATCGGGAGTATAGCTGCGATAGGCCTTGGGCAGCAGGTGCTGCTCCACGTGGTGATAGTCGGCCGTGCCCAACAGCACGTCCAGCGTTTCTTCCTTACCATTCACCATGATGCTTGTGGCCAAGCCGTTCTCCACGTTGATGGCCTCCACTTGGGCACTGGTGCGCAGCTCCACGCCCTGCTCCACGCATATCTTCTCCATCGCCTTGATGATCTCGAACATGCCGCCTTGCGGATACCAGGTGCCCAGCGCTATGTCGGCATAGTTCATCAGGCTGTACATGGCAGGCGTGTCGGCAGGCTTGGCACCAAGGAACAGCACCGGGAATTCCAGTATCTGTATCAGTTGCGGGTTCTTGAACGACTGACGGATGTAGGAGCTGATGGACTGGAAGAGATTCAACCGCAGCGCCTCGCGCGCCAGCCTAAGCTCCATGAACTCCATCACCGACAGCCCTGGGCGGAAAACGAAATCCTCCATCCCGATGCGGTACTTGTGCGAAGCCTCGTCCAAGAAGGTGGCCAGTTTCCGGCCTCCACCTTTCTCCATGCGCTCCACCAGTTGGAAGAAGGCATCGA
>JBFYQB010000153.1:0-5662 GCA_041302955.1 Flavobacteriales bacterium | reverse complement strand
TTTCATTGACATCTTCCTCGCTTCTGACGACTATTATGAAGGTCAGGTGCGCGAACTGTTCTACCGCTACCTGTTCCGCGAACCGACACCGGAGGAACTGGCCTATCACACCGTGAATTACAAGAACTCTAACAACTACGAGGCATTGCAGAAGGCCATGCTTTCGTTGGATGAATTTGTAGGACTATGAACATGGGCACTATGTTTCGCTATGCCGTCAGTATCGCGTTGGTCGCGGTCTTTTTTGCTTCCTGTGAGAAGGAAAGCGACATCATTTATGGTGTGAATGATGTGGAGGTCACCCGACCTACGGGGGCCAAAGGCTCGCAGAAGAGCCTTACGGAGTTCATCTCCATTGCCTATGCGGATATTTTCGAGGCCAATATCAGTCAGGATCAACTTATCGGGCTGAGCACGCCTTATGCAGGATTCGGGGATCTGAAATACATCGAAGATCTGATCATCCGGAATTTTCTGAACAATCCCAATGCGCAGGTGCCCACCTCACAGTCGATGCGCAATGATGTGAATCGTTTTGTTACGGAGACCTATCAGCGGTTCTATAATCGGAATCCGAACGAATATGAGCTTTGGTTCATGAAGAATCTGGTGGATGACAATGCGGACATCACACCTGAACTGGTTTATTACAGTATGATGACGAGCAATGAGTACAGATATTATTGAACACCATCAGCTCAAAAAAAGACAATGAAAAGAAGGTCATTCATAACCAAAGCCGCCTCTGCCACTGCAGGAGCCATGGTATTGCCCTACATCCTCCCAAGCGGGCGGCTATTTGCTGCCACGGGAACGCGGGTGGTGGATCACGTGGTGTTCTGCCTATTTGCAGGCGGAGTGCGCAACTTGGAGTCCATGCACAAAGTGGACGGAAACCTGATGCGCAACATCCTTCCGGGCTCGGAGAGTGTAAGTGCAGACATTGCAGGAGGCGTTCAGTTTCTTCCTTCATTGGGCGGACAGACGCTTTCGCAGCAGGGCACGCTATTCAAGGAATTCCGATTCAAGCAGGGGCCAACAGGCCATTTCAGCGGTCATAGCACTGCCATTACCGGTGTTTACAATCTCGCGGATATCAATATCCGTCAGCGGCCACAGACCCCGACCGTATTTGAGCTCTATCGCAAGCACTCCGATCCGGCCACCAGTGCGCTCAATGCATGGTGGGTGAGCAATGCGCTCGGCCCATATCCTGCGCTCAACTATAGTTCGGACCCCAACTACGGCCCGCTTTATGGAGCCAACTACATTCAGCCCGCCTCCATCATCAGTGAGGCAAGCTATAACCTGCTTGGGCAGCCCAAGGAGTTCACCTCTGCTCAACGCGAGAAGGTGGCAGCCATGCGCGGCTTCTTTGACGACAACTTCGCCAATCAATATTCGTCAGGAGACGCTGGCGTGGTGAATCCTGCAAGCGATGCTGCACTTATCGATCAATATATCCGTGATTCGTTTGCAGAGGGCATTGCCGGGCAGTATGACAATCCTTGGGGAACTGGGTACATGACCGGAGACATGTACAACATCTTCTTTGCCGAGAAGCTGATACAGCGTTTCAAACCGGAACTCACAGTGGTGAACATACAGGATGTGGACGTTTGCCATGGCAACTTCACGCAGTATGCGCAGGCACTTGTCTTGGCAGATTATGCCTTGGCCCATCTGTGGCAGACGATACAGAGCACGCCAGGCATGGCCAACAACACTATACTGATAGCGGCACCTGAGCACGGACGTAACCTGCAACCGAACACGGTAGTGGATGCCTTTGGCCGTTATGCGCTCGATCATACCAGTGATGAGACCTCTCGCGAGATCTTCTGCCTTGTGGCAGGACCTTCTGGCAAGGTGGTGCAGAATCAACTGATAACGCAAGAGGCAGGGGAGAGCATCGACATTGTTCCTACCATCGCCAAGATTCTCGGATTTCATGATCAGGTGGCAGGCATGCTGCCCGGACAACCGTTGAACCAAGCATTTGTGTGATGAGATACCTCTCGCTGCTCCTTATGGGTCTGTTGATCGCTGTGGTGTTCCATGCCTGCAACGAAGACACCGAACTTCCGCCTAATCCATACGATCAGGTGGACTATGAGACGCCACCAACACCTGTGGACACGCTCAATCCTATCTCTCTGGTGGCCATCCATCGCGACATATTGCATCCAAGATGTGCGGTGCCTGGCTGTCATGATGGGCATTTCGAGCCGGATTACCGTACCCCGCAGAGTTCCTACTCCACTTTGGTCTATGCGCCTATTCTGAAGAACAATGCCGACAGCACGTTCACCTTCCGCGTTGTGCCATACAACAAGGATATGAGTGTGCTGCATGAGCGAATCACCAATTGTTGTTTTGCCAACGAGAATGACCGTATGCCGCAGGATAACATCGGTGTGCCTCTGCCTGATGCCGATGTGCAACGCATAGCCGATTGGATAATGGATGGAGCCCGCGACATGCTTGGGCAGGTGGCCACGTATCCCGATCAGGCCCCGAATGTGACGTTCTATATAGCGCTTGATCAGATAGCTGTCAATTTCACCGATTACTCTGCCGTTTCCAACCGGATAGATCAGGTGATCTACAACCCGTTCATCATGCAGCCCAACACGCCCATGGTGATAGGCATATTGGTGGATGACGACAGCACGGCCATTTCGCAGTTGCAGATGAACAAGCTGCGGATGAGCTATGACCCCGATGATTTCAGTCCGAGCGCACCGGGATACCGTGAGTATACAGCCATGTATTTCGACAACCCCTTCAACGAGGACGAGTTCTGGGTGGTGAACGTCAACACAGGTGACTTTACGCCCGACAATGTGGTCTACATGCGCTACTATGTGAGCGATGGCACAAGCACGACCGAGATGCCGCGTCAGGACATGATCATTCAGTACAAGACCTATTGGTCATTCTATATAGCGCCATGAGGAAGAGGTGGATATTTCTTGCCATGTTGGCCTTTGCGGTCGGTGGCTGTGCGGATGATGCGGGCATCAGCGAAGTGCCCGAGATTGAGTTTGTGAGTGCCACACCGCAAACCGTCATTGCCTATCAGGATTCGTTGGTGGTGACCATCTCGTATCGCGATGGTGATGGCGACCTGGGCGAGAATGATACGGACCAGAACAACCTGTTCTTGGAAGATTCGCGCAACGGAGTGGTCTATGGGTTCCGCATCCGTCAATTGGCACCCGATGATGCCACCATCGCCATTGAAGGCAACTTGAACGTAACGATGCCCAATGTGCCCATCATTGGCAGTGGCAACACCGAATCGCTCAATTATTCCATTTGGGTGGTGGACAGAGCGGGCAATGAAAGTGAGCGCGTGTCGAGCAGCGCCATCACTGTGAACCGCTGAACCGCTACTTGCGGTGGGGGTGCGGCTCGGTGCCGATGTATTCGAAATAGACCTTCACCTCTATCTCCTGAGCGATGTTCAGAAAGGTGGCCCCGGGCACTTTGATGGCATGGTCCTCGAGTTTCACCTTGAAGTCGCAGGTCAATTTTGCACGACCTCCTTTGCTTTCCACCCGTCCTTCAAATACCTGAGCATGGTCCATGCCATGTATCTTGAGTATGCCCATGGCCTTGGTAAGATAGACCGTGTCCTTGCTCAGGTCGAGTGAATCGGTGAGCTGCCCGCGAAAGGTTGCGAACGGATACTTCTCCGTCTCCATATACATGGAGTTGAAATGCTTCTGCATCAGTCCGTTCTCGAACTGAAAGCCCGCGATAGGCACTTGAAATTGGATGGAGTATTCTGCTGGCGATAGGGTGGAGGTGGCCTTGTGATTGATGGCCTCAATGTTCTCTATGGGTGTGCGCGAGAAGAACTGAATAGCACTTGAGTCGGCAACGAAAACCGATTGTGCAAGCGCAGGCATCGCTGCCATGGCCGACAGGACGCTCAATAGAACCACATGCACCGTTCGCAATGACCGCATAGGATTAGGGGTCGCTAAAAAACGAAAAAACAGGCTGCGCGCCTGTCTTCTAAAAACAGTCCCCGCAATGGACATGCCATTGCGGGGACCGTGCATTGAAGTGTAAGATGCCGATGCTTAGCGCACCACCACTTTGCGTAGCACTTTGCTGCCAGCTGTCTCCACCTGAAGGATGTAGAGACCTGCGGATACATTGCGCGAAGCAAGGTCGAGGCTTATCTCGCCATTGGTGAATTTCTCGTTGATCACCGCGCGGCCGTCCATGCCATACATCTGCACCATGATCACCTCGTCCACATCGCTGAGACGGATATTGATCATATCCTCTGCTGGGTTAGGATAGATGGCAATGGCCTCCAATTGCTGCTCGCTGATGCCGGTGCTGATGTTCTCGCTGAACGACTGGGTATGGGCCACGATCACATCGCCACTTGTGCTGCTATTGTTGTTGGCAAAGTTGAAAGCGCCATAGAAGGTCACATCGCCAGTGCCGGCTGCAGGAGCGGTCCATTCAAAATCCCAGGTCTTGGAGCCACCAGAACCTGTGTTTCCGCTGAAGGTGTGCGTCACATACTTCCCTCCAACGCCATTCAGTGAAGTGCCAGAACCAGAGGCGATCAAGGTGCCCAACTTGGTTCCCTGCGCATTCTGAGGCGATAAGGAGAACCCGAATTTGGAACCTCCATTGCTCATGGTGGCAGACATTTGGTAGGTGGTTCCCGGTGTGTAGCCTTCTACAGGGATGTTGCCAGCAATGACCACTGCCTGATTTGTCTGCGAAGGACCGCCCAGATGGCAGCCAGAACGTGCGCAGGTATTGCCATCGGCCGGAGAACCGCTGTTGCCAGCCGGAGCGCCACTGCTATTGCCATGCGCTGTGCGGTTGTTCATGTCAATGGCCATGCCGCCAGCAACGAGAAGGGATAGAACGAGGGTAAATCTTTTTTTCATGCGTTACTTCTTTTTGAGGTTTTTATGATGGATGAGTAATTCTCTTGAACAACGGTCAGTTCGGTTTGTTGCACTGACCGAGGGGGTGAATTTATCTAATTTAGCCGCCCTTCAAAAAACAAAACGACCATGGCGGAAGACCGTTATCAGCATCATGACTACTACTTGGTGGACGAGTTGCTTACCGATGAGCACAAATTGATCCGCGACACCGCCCGTGCATGGGTCAAGAAAGAGGTTTCGCCCATCATAGAGGAGTATGCGCAGAAGGCACAGTTCCCACGTCATCTGCTGAAAGGATTGGGCGAGATAGGCGCATTCGGCCCTTACATCCCTGCCGAATATGGCGGCCCTGGCCTCGATCAGATCAGCTACGGCATTCTGATGCAGGAATTGGAGCGTTGCGATAGCGGCCTGCGCAGCACAGCATCGGTGCAGAGTTCGCTGGTCATGTTCCCTATTTACAGCTACGCCACCGAAGAGCAGAAGCAGAAATGGCTTCCGCGCCTTGCCACGGGCGAACTGTTGGGCTGTTTCGGCCTCACGGAGCCAGACCACGGCAGCGATCCCAGCAGCATGGTCACCAATTTCAAGGACGCGGGCGACCATGTGATATTGAACGGTGCCAAGATGTGGATCAGCAACGCCCCCTTTGCCGACATCGCTGTGGTATGGGCCAAGGACGAGCAAGGCGTTATCCGCGGTATGGTGGTGGAACGCGGCATGGAGGGCTT
>JBFYQB010000152.1:0-6534 GCA_041302955.1 Flavobacteriales bacterium | reverse complement strand
GTGTTGACCACGGCTGGGGCGGCATAGAAAATTTAAGTTTGATCCCAGGGAATGTTGGCGCGGCTCCGATGCAAAATATCGGGGCGTATGGCGTAGAGCTTAAGGATGTGTTTCATTCACTGGAGGCCGTACATCTCAAAACAGGCGATGTGCGTCACTTCATGCCTTCCGAATGCGCCTTCGGATACCGCGAAAGCGTGTTCAAACATGGCCTGAAAGGCGAATACATCATTACTTCCGTGAGTCTGAAACTGAGGAAGCAACCGCAACTCAATACATCCTATGGCGCCATTGGTCAAGAACTGGAGTCCATGGGTGTGCTTTCTCCCACAGTGAAAGATGTGAGCCAAGCAGTCATCAATATTAGAAGGAGCAAACTGCCCGACCCCGAAAAATTGGGCAATGCTGGCAGTTTTTTTAAAAATCCGGTCATCAGTCGAGAACAATTCGAGACGCTTATCGGCAATTACCCCAAGATACCATCATATCTGGCAGACAGCAAAGTGAAATTGGCGGCAGGCTGGCTCATTGAACAATGCGGATGGAAAGGCAAAGTGGTGGGCAAAGCAGGCAGTCATCGCGACCAGGCCTTGGTTCTGGTCAATTATGGTGGCGCAACTGGGGCGGAAATTCTCCAGCTTTCAGAAGACATAATGCGCTCGGTCTTCGATACTTTTGGCGTGCAACTCGAACGGGAAGTGAATGTTTATTAAACCTACTTGTGCCACTTTATTGGCTTTTCTATTCTGCACACAGGCCAATTTTGGTCAAGAAAGCAAGGTTAACTGCAAACCATTAGCTGGAGTTTTTTCAAAGTCCATATGCACTGTTACAGAAAACAACAAGGTCTTTGTTGTAAAAGACCAACTACAAAAAAGAAGCAATGAACAGAGTCTGCATGGACTTCAGCGATGGACTCGTGAACATTATCACTGTATCAGGTGCGAAAAAGATGCAGGTTTTGATGGCGGCACACTACTTCGAAAAGTGGTTTTTGACAACGCTTTAAGCATTGCATTTTTCCTTGTTTATGATGTGCGAGTGAACATGAACTTCATCGAGATTGATGGACGTACACTGCTTGACTGGCTGCAAGACGATACAGAAAAGACTTTTGACGCTGCTTTTGAAGCAGATGCGCCTGGCGACAAGCAATACCTTTTGAAACAGTTACAGATAAATCAGAAGTATTTCAATCTTTTTCACAACAATGGAGCGAAATTTCGCCATGTTTTGGAAGAGGAAGCAAGAAGACAATCGAAGGATTAGCAAGTAAACAAGACGCATTCAGAAGTAAATGGAACTGGAGCACATTGAATCAGAAACCAAAGGAATTTTCCAGCTTTTGGACGGTTCAACCCGAGTAGGTGAACTGACTTATGTTTGGGCTGGGAAGGACATGTTTATCATTGACCATACTGAGGTCAGTGAAACGCACGAAGGCCAAGGATTAGGGAAAAGACTAGTTGATGCAGCGGTTGGGTTCGCCCGTGATAAACATGTGAAGATTTTGCCATTGTGCCCTTTTGCCAAGAAGGTCTTTGATCGTTCGCCAGAACTTCGAGACGTTTTGAGCTGAATTCATAAAAGCCCCATACATCATGGAAAACACTACCATCAAAACTTACACTAACGGAGATGTGACTATTCGTTGGGAACCGGCTAAATGCATCCATTCTGCTCGTTGTATCAAGGGATTGCCAGAGGTTTTCAACACTGAAAAAAGGCCATGGATAACTATTGACGGGAGTGACACACCAAACATTATCGCTCAAGTAGGCATGTGTCCTTCAGGTGCACTGAGGCATTTTATGAATGAAAAGGCAGCAGTTAGTAACCCCGATACAAATTCTATTTGCACAATAGAAGCAATGACTAACGGTCCACTGCTTATTCATGGAACCATCACCATCAAACACATGGATGGGACCGAAGAGGAAAAACATAATGTCAATGCATTCTGCCGCTGCGGTGCTTCGACCAAAAAGCCATTCTGTGACGGTACACATCGCAAAGTAGGATTTCAGGGTTAATCTATTCAAGTCCATCGCATAATCACTCCATAGCGCGAAGGAGTTAATGTTCCTTATTGTATGCAGTGTTACACGGAGATTTATGTTCCGCAGCTAATACCTTACTATTTGCAAGATGCGCTATGACGAAAATGGAAGACAAGCAAATGCTGCATTCTTAAATCGTAACCTAAGTAAAAGGCCAACATTCCAACGTCTTTAGGATTGTCCTAGTGCTCAGGAGTATAATGAGTACACCTACCGCATACATGGCCCTCCTAACATTTATTCGATTACAGATATAGGCTCCGAGTGGTGCTGCCAGCGCTCCACCCGTTATGAGTCCAATCACCACGGTCCAACTGCCACTGCCTAACATGAAAGTGAACGTGCCAGCAGCAGTTAAGGCCACTAGAAATTCTGATGCATTTACGGTTCCAATAGTTGTTCTAGGATGATTGCCGCGACCAATCAATGTTGTAGTTACGATCGGACCCCAGCCTCCTCCTCCAGTGGCATCCGCAAAGCCACCGATAAATGCCAATAATCCAACCCGTTTAAGTCGTCTATCATGGTTAATTGATACTCTGAATGCCTTGCTGAGTATTACCACTCCCATTACCAACAGGTAGATTGCAATTAGCAAGCGAAACATGGAGGTATCGAATGAACTGAGCAGATAAGCACCAATACCTGCACCAATGACGCCCGGAATCAATAGCCTCCTGAATAGCACGAAATCAATGTTGCCGAACCTCCAATGAGATAGCCCCGAGATTGCAGTAGTGAATACCTCAGCAGTGTGCACACCTGCACTGGCCAAACTGGGAGAAACTCCCGCGCCAAGTAGAAATGATGTTGATGTGACGCCATAGGCCATACCTAATGCTCCATCAACGATCTGAGCAATGAATCCCACTGCTACGAACATCCAAAACTTGTAACTCAGAAAAAAACTGAGGGTGCTACTTACCTCATCATGAGAAAACAGTTCAAGAGTACGAACAAGCATAATGGCGAATAAAATCACAGCAATTACAATGCTTACTCCAACCAAATAGCCCCATGCCAGTTTCGAGAAACTGTGGGGATTCTGGTTGTTTGAATCAGTTAAGCGGGACATAAAGATGTTGTTGTACAATGCGTTTGGGGGCTAGGTCAAGTTTAGATGCAACTCTCATGCCTAGCAACTAATCCATTCTGTTGATATTCATTTGAACGAATCGCATCTACACCTGTCCGCCAATTCCATCAGTGTAAACTTGAATATACGGACAGAACATCGAATTTAATGAGAGCACCCAGAGTGTAATCAACACCGCAAACATACATATTCCTATAATATTAGTAGATTTTAAAAGTGTGAGAACCATTACCAATCGGTGATCGGTAAATGATGACAAAGGCAAATTATATTTGCCTCATGCTGTCCAAGAAAGCAAAGTATGCCATCAATGCGCTCGTGCACCTCGCAAAGAGACAAGGAGAAGGCCCGATACGTATAAGTGAGATCGCAGAGCGGGAACATATACCTCAGAAGTTCCTCGAAGCCATTTTGCTTGAACTGAGAAAAGGAGGATTACTTGCAAGCAGAAAAGGCAGAAGTGGTGGCTACACTTTGCTTCAATCGCCAGATGATATAAATCTTGCCCAGGTCATGCGCCTAATAGACGGGCCGATCGCATCATTACCCTGTGTATCATTTAGATACTACGAAAAATGTGAGGAATGCAAGGACGAGCAGACCTGTGGAATTCGGAAAGTGTTTTTTGAATTGCGTGATGAATCGGTGAAAATTTTGATCAAGTCCACTCTGACCAATATCATTGAACGTGAGAAGCATGGGATTTGCGTGAACCATGATCCTGACAAATTGGTCTGAAACTTATAAAGGCAACTATTTCCCTTCCCTATTTCCAGTATACAGGCGTGAAGTCAGATGCTTGGTTTGTTCATTGCATTGAGCAAATCCTTCAGCATGTCGTCAATAGTGCCTTTGCCAGAAAGTTCACCTACAAGTCCATATAATGGTGCGGTCTTGCCTGTGCCCTCCTTCCTTTCGGGAATAGCCGCAATGTTTTTTGATGTTACCTTCCGAACCCAACTTTCGGGAAGAAATCGGGCCGCAAAGTAGGTGAGGTGCTGAATTGTACGGTCTCCCATACTTTCAAATGAGTTATCCTGGACCTTAGCCACGGCTTCTCGGAGATCACGGATGAAATCATCAACATGGGCAACGTTACCATAAGACACCGTGAGATGAAGGCTAGGTGGTTGCAACTGCCTGTCAAGGTGCCAGCCCATAGCCGAAAGTGCATCCCCCAAGTGATAGATATTAATAGCTCCAGTAGACCGCATGGAAAATACAGGCAACTGAGGCCTTCCAACCACTGAAAGCCCAGCAATCCCGTTAACAGCACTTTGGATTCTGCGGGCGGCCTGTAATGTCATTCTCGCATATTCGACATACCCTTCTCTGCCCAAGTGCCGCATGACCGTCCATGCTGCAGCAACTGCTCCACCTGGACGCGTACCACTAACTGAAGGTGAAGCATAGAGCCCACCTGGCCAATTGGAAAAGACAAAATACTGACCTTGCCGAAGTTTTGCATTACGATATAGAATAACAGAGGAGCCTTTGGCACCATAGCCATATTTGTGCAAATCCAAGGAAACGGAATGCACTCCAGGGAATCGAAAATCGAAAGCCCGTATAGGTTCGCCTAGAAATTCGATAAATGGAATAATGTATCCACCCACGCAAGCATCCACATGTAGCCAAACGTCTTTTTCTAAAGCCAACGCGCTCAATTCTTCAATTGGATCTATTGCACCATGCGGATAAGCGGGCGCAGATCCAACAATCATGACAGTGTCAGCATTTACTAATGCTGACATCTCCGAAACACTTGGCAACAGTTCCTCCCCATGACACCTGGCAATTCTAAGTTCGAGCCCAAGATAATCAGCAGCTTTGTTGAATGCCGGATGAGCGGTTTCGGGCATCACCAAATTGCCTTGCGCATTTGATGTTCCACGGGCCGATGCGTATGCCATGGCAGCACGCACCGCGCAAAGAATACTTTCCGTTCCACCCGAGGTCATGTTACCAACCGCATCTTCAGGGGCTTGGAGTAATGATGCGGTCATGGAGACCACCTCCGCTTCCATCCTCCCAAGACTCCTAAAGCTTGCAGGACTTAAACCATTCTCAAAAAAGAAACGTGTATAGGCCTTCTTGATCAGTTCCTCGACTTCTGGGCCCGGATAAAAAACCAAGCTGAAAGTACGGCCGTTGCGCCAGTCGGCATCGTTTAAAGACAAGTTATCAAGCTCTTCAAGCAGTGCTTGGCCTGAAGTGCCGCTGAGGGGGAAAGGAATTTGCATATGTGAGTTTTATAGGAGAATCCCACATTGAAGTTCTCAATTGTCAAAGATGTACATCTTATTCTCCTTGACAAGCTAGTGATTATTTACAAAGCGCAATACTCCATTTCCGCTCGCCTGTTGGAAACAAACGCGAGGTAGTGAACGTGCTGATATTCTGTACTATCACGCTAGTGAACAGGAATTTCTTCCTGTCAATGATTAATTTCCGTAGAAATCTGGGAGTTTCATTGAATCAAGTATTGAAACGAATCTTGTATTCTCCAGGAATTTTATCAAGAATCACCTTTGAATCAGGAGGGAAAATTCCTAACAGTGAAATCTATGGCAATGAGAAGCTTTGCCATTAAATAAATAAAGCCTAGGAAAGCTATCGCTATAAACCACTATTTGTCTTCAGGAATAATGCTCAAAACTTATAGGAGAATCCTACGCCAAGCACTTCCTTAAACTGCACAAGCGCATCGCGTTTTTGCAATTTATTCCCGTCAGCATCTGTGACAAATTGTCCATTCTCATTGACCTGATACACAGGGTTTTCACCATCAAATACTAACTGTTTAATGTCGTAATCATAGATGAGATGCGTAAACACGCTAACAGAAATGAACTTGTTAACCTTCATGTTTATTGAAGTCTGCCAATCAACATCCACCTTCTTTTGGTTCACGGGGTCTTTGGAAGTGTAATTATTAAAGAGGGTTAGATCTGACTGAAGTGTGATGTTCTTCATGATATCTTTCTTCAGGTTTAGACGGAAATAAGCACCGAACTCAGAATTAACTGTCTTGCCTGTGTCCACTCCGAATGCGCCACGGTCGGAAAGCAGTGGGTCGGTCACGAAAGTGAACTTGCCAGTAGCCGGAGATAAATAAAATGAAACCCAATCAGCAGGCTTGTAAGTGACACCAATTGTGAGTATCAGATAGCCTGGAGCCATGAATTTGGAAATCACCGTACTATCGTCAGGCAACTGATAACCTGGGGCAAACTGTGTTTTGAAATTGACCTCAGCAGCATAGCTGAATACATTGCTCTGTCCAATTGGACGGGTGAGGGTAGAAAGGAGATTTATCTTATCCTCGTTTTTCTGCCATCCAAAGGTCTTGGAATACAACTGACCAAAGCCCAGATC
>JBFYQB010000151.1:0-16476 GCA_041302955.1 Flavobacteriales bacterium | reverse complement strand
AGCTGCAGGAGTTGAAGGACTTCTTCACGTTTCTGAAATGAGCTGGTCACAGCATCTGCGCACCGCTCAAGACTTCCTCAAGGTAGGTCAAGAAGTGGAATGCGTAGTGCTTACTATGGACCGCGAGGAGCGCAAAATGTCACTTGGCATGAAGCAACTTACTCCAGACCCATGGAACGACATCCTCAGCAAATACCCTTCAGGTTCGAAGCACACTGCCAAAGTGAAGAGCTTCACCAACTTCGGTATCTTCGTTGAGCTTGAAGAAGGTGTTGATGGTCTAGTGCACATAACAGACCTTAGCTGGAACAAGAAGATCAAGCATCCATCAGAGTTCACAACTTTGGAGTCTGAACTCGAAGTTGTTGTTCTTGAGATAGATGCTGAGAACCGCAGACTGAGCCTTGGCCACAAACAAGTGGAAGAGAATCCATGGGATGTGTTCGAAACTGTATTCAGCGTAGGAAGCGTTCATCAGGGAACTGTGACTTCTGCAAACGACAAAGGTGGAACTGTAATGCTTCCATACGGTGTCGAAGGTTTCGTGCCAAAGCGTCACATGAAGAAAGCAGATGGCAAAGACGTTGCTGTTGAAGAAACTGCCGATTTCGAAGTGATCGAGTTCAGCAAAGACACCAAGCGTGTTCTTGTGTCTCATGCCAAAATTCACTCTGATGCCGCACACGAGGTGAAAGAGAAAGAAGGTAACGAGCGCAAAGAAGCCGCTGATTCCACTTCAAAAGGAGTTAAGAAAGTGCAGAGCAGTATCGAAAAGACGACTCTTGGAGATCTTGATGCATTGGCCAATCTCCGTGACGAAATGGAAGAGACCGAGAAGAAAGGAAAAAAATCCAAGAAGTAATTCCGGTCCGATCTCAGTTTTGATCAAAAGGCCCTTCCATATGGAAGGGCCTTTTTTTTGGTCTCAACTTATATTTCAACTTCGGCCCCTATCATCAATTTAACTTAAGTTTGCCGCACTGATGAGCATGGAAACACGGGTGATTCTTGATAACACACAGCTTTCGCTGTCCGTTGAGAGAATCTGTTATCAACTCATTGAAAATCACAACGATTTCAGGGACAGTGTGCTTATAGGTCTCCAACCTCGTGGCATCTATCTGGCAAGACGCATACACGGCCGATTAAAAGAACTTACGGGAAATGAATCCATCCCTTTGGGCGAGTTGGATGTGACCTTCAATCGCGATGACCATCGAAGACGTGCAGAGCCAATCATTCCTTCACCAATGCGTATGGACTTTCTGGTGGAGGGCAAGAAAGTGATCTTGATCGATGATGTCCTTTTCACAGGCAGGACCATTCGCGCGGGATTGGATGCTATGATGGCATTCGGTCGACCTTCACTGGTGGAATTGGTGGTTTTGATAGACAGACGGTTCAGCCGTCAATTGCCTATTGAGCCCAATTATGTTGGAAAACGGATTGACACCATCATATCCGAGCGTGTTGAAGTGGTCATTTCCTTGGACGGCAAGACCGATTCGGTAAAACTATTCTCTACAGATCTGGAATGAGCGGACTTTCGGTGAAACATCTACTTGGCATCAAGCACCTCACCACTGCTGATATTGAGCTTATTTTCCGAACTGCTGACAATTTCAAAGACATCATCAATCGTCCGATAAAGAAGGTTCCTTCCCTTCGTGATGTCACCATTGCCAATCTTTTCTTCGAGAATTCAACCCGCACCAAGCTTTCATTTGAACTGGCTGAAAAGCGTCTTTCAGCCGATATCATCAATTTCTCAGCCTCTGGTTCTTCAGTAAAAAAAGGAGAAACGCTTGTTGACACTGTCAATAACATCCTTTCCATGAAAGTAGACATGGTGGTCATGCGCCATTCTGATGCCGGGGCTGGCGAGTTTCTTGCGAGGAATGTGAATGCAGTTATCGTAAATGCTGGCGATGGTGCGCACGAACATCCCACCCAGGCTCTATTGGATGCCTTCTCTATTCGGGAAAAACTAGGAAGTGTAACAGGAAAAAAGGTGGCAATCATCGGTGATATCCTGCATTCACGCGTTGCATTGTCCAACATCTTTGCACTACAAAAGCTTGGAGCAGAAGTAAAAGTTTGTGGGCCGACCACACTCATTCCAAAGTACATCACGGATCTTGGGGTGGAAGTGGAAAAAGATATCCGAACTGTACTTGAATGGTGCGATGTGGCCAATATGCTAAGAATTCAGCTTGAACGTCAGGATATCCAGTATTTTCCGACTCTTAGAGAGTACTCTCAGAACTTCGGACTTACAGGTAAGATGCTAAAGCAGCTTAACAAGCCGATTCTTGTCATGCATCCTGGACCTATAAATAGAGGTGTCGAAATAACCTCAGATGTAGCTGATGGTGGCCACTCCATTATTCTTGATCAGGTTGAAAATGGTGTGGCAATACGAATGGCGGTACTTTACTTGCTTGGAAGCCAAATTCTCCCTGGAAGTGGTCAATAACATCTGACATATTCCATGCATAAGTTTGAAAAATTTCTAATTTCGCCCCATACCTATCTGGAATCATGAACTTCGAAATTGAAAAGAAGGGCAGTTATGCGGTGGTCCGCGTCACTGTTGAGAAATTGGACAGTCAGATTTCTCCCGCCCTCAAATCCGAGCTGGTGGTATTGAATGCGGATGATTTCAAGAATATTGTCATCGACCTATCCGATACGCGCTACTGCGACAGTTCTGGCCTGAGTGCCATATTAGTTGCAAACAGATTGTGTAAGAACTCCCAGGGCACCTTTGTTCTTTGTGGACTTCAGCGTTCTGTATCCAAGTTGATCTCCATTTCACAGCTTGATACTATCCTCAACATCACTCCAACACTACAGGAAGCAATAGATTTCTTAGCAATGGAAGAAGTTGAGCGTAGCCTTGATAACGAAGAATAATTTCATCTACTTTTACCCAAACCAATAACCAAAATCAAATCATGAAAAAAGTTCTACTTTCTCTTACCGCGGGTCTGCTTTCAGTTAGCATGGCTTCTGCACAATGCGTACCAAGCACACAGTATGCTGATTCGCTTTTCGGTCTATGGCCAGACAGCGTTCCATTTTTGGCTGCAGGACCAAGTGCTGGTATGGATTTCGAAACGCAAATTGACCTGAAAACATTTGTGGATACTGTTGTTCCGAACCCACTTGGTGGAAACGTGAACATCAAAATTGATGCGTTCAAAATTCTGAGCATTACTGGTCAGCCAGCTGGATTTTCTTGGTCTGCTGCAGGTCCAACTTGGAATGAGACAGATCAGACTTGGTACAACAATGGTGCTGGAGGACCTTGCGCTGAACTCACTCCTGTTCAAGGTTGCATGAGTATCACTGCAGCTGCCGCTGATGTTTCTGCTGCCGCTCCTGCCACTGGATTTACAAATTATCCTTTGGTTGTAGAAGTTGATGCACGTATCGCTTGCAGCAGCCCAGACATCAGCTTCCTTATTGCCAATGGTGCTTGGTTGAGCACAGTTCCAGCAAACCTTGGTGGTGGCGCTTTGCAAGTGACCGATTACGTTCTTCGTGTAAGTGCAGCCACTGGAATTGGTGAAATGCTGAACACAACTCGCTTTGATGTTGGTCAGAATTACCCTAACCCAGCTACTGGCGAGACTGTTATCAGCTTCAACACTCCAACTGTAAGCAAAGTTGAGTTCCGTGTTTACAACATGCTTGGTTCTTTGGTGAAGTCTAACGACATCATCACTGAAGCTGGAATCAATCAAGTTAAGTTCAACACTCAAGACCTTTCTTCAGGCATGTATGTTTACACCATGACTAATGGCACAACTACATTGACCAAGAAAATGACTGTGAAGTAATTCACTGAATTTGATGGAAGAGCCCTGGACTAATGGTCTGGGGCTCTTTTTTTTGCCCCGTTCTAAAAGATAGGTTGCGAAAGAATTGCGTTTAGATTTGCTGACGTATCAACATTACCCCATGAATTCAATTCCAAGACCTGTATTCAGATGGATAGTTCTTGTAGCGTTATACTGCGCGATTTTTTTCGCGATTCCAATGAATCTGGCTACTGCTGATATTGGTCGGCATATCACCAACGGAGACCTGCTTCTGAATGGGATTACAGATGTATTATATGAGAATTATTATTCATTTACCGAACCCACACACCCTTTCACCAACCATCACTGGGCAAGCGGTGTACTCTTTCATGTGATAAACGCAGCTATTGGATTTGCTGGCCTATCATTGTTTTATATACTACTATCTGTGGCGTGTATGCTTATCATGGTCAGAGCAACGGCCCAAGGTTCACCAGTGCATTGGGCGTTGTTGTTCGCTATGTTGACTGTTCCCTTATTCTCATACCGGGTAGAAGTGCGACCAGAGGGATTCAGCTATCTTCTTTTGGCCATGTATTTCATGATTTTAAGCAAGTATAGATCTGACGCGTTGAAATTCCCATCTATGGTGATGTGTTTGGTCCTATTGCAATTGCTTTGGGTGAATCTGCACATCTTCTTTTTCCTTGGTATTGGAATTACGGGGGTGTTTCTCGTGGACGCCATTATCAATAATGCTGATAAGTTGAAAGTGAGGAATCTGTCATTCTTGATATTAATTCTCACGATCACCAGCCTTGTGAATCCACATTTTCACAATGGTCTTTTGGCACCCTTTACGATATTCAATTCATATGGATATATGGTTATTGAAAATCAGACCGTCTTTTTTCTTCAGGAACGGTTCGGTAATCCTCAGTTTATTCATTTGGAAATTTTCGGAATGTTGGTGGTGGTGATCACAATATGGGCCATTGCTACAAATGTTTGGCGCCATATGGTGGTGGAAATGATCATGGCAATAGGTTTTTTAATACTCAGCCTTATGGCTGTACGCGGCATTCCATTGTTTGCCATGTTTTTCATACCTCTTATGAGTCGTTCGGCACAGTTATACTTCGAAAGAACACATTTCAAGACCCGTGAGCGTATTTCAGTAGTAGTCCCATATTTCGGTATCGCTTTCTGCATATTGTTCATACCAATGAAAGGCACATATGCATCGGCCAACAAGGGCTATAACGAAATTGGAGCCTTTGATGGAGTTGAAGCGAGTGGTAAATTTCTTCAAAGGGCAGAAATTCCCGGTAGAATTTTCAACAACTATGATATTGGCAGTTATCTGATATATTTCTTGAAGGAAAGTCAACGCGTTTTTGTTGACAATAGACCTGAAGCCTATTCGGTTGCTTTCTTTGACTCCACCTACATTCCGATGCAGGAGAATGACGATTTCTTCAAAAAGAAAGTTTTAGAATATGACCTTAACGTCATCTGTTTCTACCGACACGATGCTACACCTTGGGGTCAACCTTTCTTGATACGCAGAACCCAGGATCCAGATTGGGTGCCGATTTTTGTTGATGATGTCAGCCTTATACTTATTCGGAACACTGCTGCCAATGCCCCATGGATATCGAAATATGCCTTACCAAGGGAGATGTTCCAAAGTGTTCCGAATTGATCACTCAGCTGTCCAAAGCACCATTGGATAAATGATAAACCCGAACATCAGGTTCTCCTTTTAGCAACTGGGCAGTGCGTTCGGGGTGCGTATCAGTGATAAGTATCTGTCCAAAGTCGGGGCTACTTACAATATCCAGCAAGCGCCCTACCCTATCGTCATCCAATTTGTCGAAGATATCATCAAGCAGCAATAATGGTAGCACTCCTGTGCGGCTGCGCATGATGACATATTGCGCTAGTTTCAGGGCAACCAATACCGACTTCTGTTGCCCTTGGGATGCGAATCTTTTGAGCGGATAATCTTCGATGGTAAACACCAGATCATCTTTATGGATACCTACTGTTGTGTGAGAAGCTGCCCGGTCTCGAGCAACAGCATCTGAAAGTAGTTGTTGCATTTCCGCTTCGATCAAATGACTCTGATAGATCATACCGACTTTTTCTGCTCCGCCAGATAGACCAGTATAGAAAGTCTGAAAGACGCCTAGAAACTCCTCCATGAATAACTTTCTGCGAGAGAAGATCTGATGCCCTCGTTCCGATATCTGCACATCCCAAACATCTAATAGACCGCCATCGAAAGGCTGTCCTTCTGCAAAAGACCTCAGAAGCGCATTACGCTGAAGCAACATCTTATTGTATGCAACCAAATGCTCCAAATAGTCCTTGTCGATCTGAGACAACACTCCGTCCATGAATTTCCTCCGAACTTCACTTCCTCCAGTTATCAACTCACCGTCAACGGGCGAAATGACGACTGATGGCAGAAGACCGACATGATCCACAAGTCGAGAGTATTCTTTCTTGTTGCGTCTGAATTGCTTTTTGCCTTCGCGCTTCATAGCGCAATTGATCATCTCAAGTTCACCATTGCGCTCAAACGAACCGCTGAGCAGAAAGAATGGTTCGCCATGCTTTATGTTCTGGGTATCGATCACGTTTAAGAAACTCTTGCAAACAGACAGATAGTGCACAGCGTCAAGCAAAGTGGTCTTTCCTGACCCATTGTTACCTACAAAGCAATTGAACTTGCTTCCCAATTGTAGGTCTGCACCCGCAATGTTCTTGAAGTTCACAAGTGATAATTGATGAAGAAACAGCATTATTCAATTAAGACGGTCAAAGGTAGTCAATGGTCAATGTATCGTGTTTTAATGGTCATTACCATGTCTGTAAGTCTGAAAATGAAAAATGCAAATAAAAATTACCTTTGCCGCTCGAAAATTCAGACCATGTCCAAAAAGCATAAGGAAGTAGAAAAAGAAGAGATTGTTGTTGATGTAGAGCAGGTCTATTCAAAGGCCGAAGACTTCATCCACAAGAATCAGTTGCAACTTCTGGTGGGCATTGGTGCAATAGTGTTTGTAATTCTTGGCTACTACTCGTATACCAAATTCTACTTGGGCCCATTGGAGACTGATGCGCAGAGCCAAATGTTCGTAGCTGAACAGTATTTCGAAAAGGACAGCTTTGCAATTGCACTCAATGGAGATGCAACATACCTTGGTTTTTTAGATATCGCTGATCAGTTCGGTGCTACAAATGCAGGTAACTTGGCTCATTATTATGCTGGCATCTGCTATCTCAGAATGGGACAGTTTGAAGAGGCCATTGCCGAGCTCGAGAAGTTCGATTCTGAAGACCTTATCCTAAGCGCTGTGGCGTTAGGTGCCTCTGGAGATGCGTACATGGAATTGGGTGATGTGGAGAAAGCACTTGCTTTCTACGAGAAAGCAGCAAAGAATTCAGAAAATGAATTCACAACTCCGGTTTACCTGATGAAAGCGGGTCTGGCCGCTGAGAAGGCTGGAAGTTTTGATAAGGCCGTTGGATATTACGCAGATATCAAGGATAATTTCCCAACCAGTATGGAGGGACGCAATGCCGAGAAGTATCTGGCTCGCGCCCAAGCTCAATTGAACTAAGGTTTGGCCTCTCAACTTAAAAACCTTTCCTCATACAGTCACGGCAGTGTTCCTTCTGCTGCCAAAATGCGTTTTGGCATTGTAGTAAGTGAATGGAATGAAGAAGTGACCAATGCGCTATATGATGGCGCGCGAAACACACTTCTTAAGTTTGGAGCGTTGCCTGAGAACATCGTGATGAGAAAGGTGCCAGGCAGCTTTGAGCTCACACTGGGAGCCAAAATGATGGCACAAAGCTTGGAATTTGATGCTATAATCTGCATTGGTTGTGTCATACAAGGTGAGACACGTCATTTTGATTTCATATGCAGTGCCGTAGCCAATGGAATCACAGAGTTGAACATTATGCTTGGAATTCCTGTGGTATTTGGAGTTCTGACACCTGAGAATCAACAACAGGCATTAGACCGTGCAGGAGGAAAGCATGGCAATAAGGGTGATGAAGCGGCAATCACTGCCATAAAAATGGTGGCATTGCAAAACGAGCTTGATCCAATGGATGATGACGAGGAAGATGAATTTCCGCCATTGAACATTGTGAATTAACGTTTTATTGATGTCTTCATAATTTGCGTTACTTCATGCCTTATCAAGGCGTAAAGTTTGCATCAGATCATCAGACATTCTTTTTGGTTAATTGCTGTTGTCATCCTTTCTTCCGGGTGCAGAAAGGATGAAGAGTGTTTGCCAAGTCAGCGCCAGGATGTTGACTCGCTTAATGATGGGCTCAGCTATCGCGACACTGCTCTGGTGGGCACCTTTATTCCGTTCATGCTTCCATGCAACGGTCATCCTGAACTATGTGACAGGCGGATAGATGAGCTCTCCGTTGCGATGACCCATAATGCTCATGCTCATTCCGGAACGTTTTCACCATTAGCGGCAAATCAGAACGGAGATGTGCTTGCGCAGTTGAACGCTGGTATAAGAGGGCTGAACATCAAACCTTATTGGACTGCAAATGGAAGCTGCGGCAATAGCTCTCAAGGACTATATCTCTATCATGGAAGTCCAATACTGGGCTGTGAGCCGTTAGAGAACTTTCTTGATGTTGTTTATGATTTCCTGACACAACATCCCCGAGAGTGTATCATCTTGACCATTGAAGGCGATGCCAGCGCGCAACGATTGGACAGTATTTTCAATTACACGGGTCTCAGCTCGTTGATGTATGACCATATCGGAGGGAATTGGCCGACACTGACTGCAATGATATCCACCAACAAAAGACTGATTGTACTTTCAGACCGTCAGGATGCGGAGAGTTTCATAGGGCAGCACAGAATGTGGTCGCATGTGGTGGATGTGAACTACGACAACCAAAATGTAAACCAATTTGATTGCCAATTTGATCGAGGCAATCCAGAAGGTGCATTCTTTTTATTGAATCACTTTCTCACCAATGTTACGCCACAATCGGGAAGTGCTGGGCAGACCAACAGCTATGGCCTACTTTATTCCAGAGCTTTGGAATGCTGGAATTCCAATAGCAAACGCCCGAACTTTATTATGGTGGACTTTTTCGCCACTGGCGATGTTGTTCAGGTCGTTGACAGCTTGAACCTCTTGCACTGAACTATTGTCCCATGCGTTGTAGTGCGGCATAGACCTTACGCAGCGGAAGCCCCATCACATTGAAATAGCAGCCATTTATGCGCTCAATGCCAATGTAACCGATCCACTCCTGTATGCCATAGGCCCCAGCCTTGTCCAAGGGACGAAAGCTGTCTACATAATGGTCAATCTCATCTTCGGTCAATGCACGGAAATACACCTCGGTGCGATCGGATTCGAGTATAACACGGTCTTGGCTTCGCAGTTGGATCGCAGTATAAACCTCATGCATGTTGCCTGAGAGTATTCGCAGCATGCGCTTGGCATCCTCTTCATCAACCGGCTTGTTCAGAACATGGCCATTGACCCAGACAATGGTGTCTGCAGTGAGAATGATGCGTCCATCTGTAAGCTCAGCATCTGAAAAAGTACTGGACTTGATGGCAGCAAGGTGTAGCGGTATCTGCTCACGCTGGAGATGGTCGGGAAAAGATTCATCAGCGTGACGTGCCTCTACTTCAAAGGGCACGCCCAACTCACTAAGCAAATACTTTCTGCGGGGAGAGGCCGAGGCAAGTATAAGTTTCGTTCTAGGCGTATTCATCCAAGTACAATCCTGAACAAGACCATAGAACTAATTCCGCCAACCATCATGATCTTGGCAAGTTTACTTGCCTTGTGATAATCAGCACGATGCTGCGCCTTGATAACAGTATTGAGCATCACCAGTGCCGGCACCTGAACGGCCAGAACAAGAAAAAAGAACGACAACATGTCATTCTCTTCCCATTTTACCCACTGATACCGAGCAACCGAAGCCACAAGGACAAGAGTGAGCACAGATACCACCGCCTTGGTAGCAGCTACACCGATCACCAATGGTACAGTGCTGCAATGCATACGGCCATCGCCCTGCATATCCTCCATGTCCTTTATCACTTCGCGGATAAGCGTACTTAGCACAGAAAAGAACGCGTAAGCCATGATGAATGGCATCCAAGGAAGTTGCATCCAGCTTTCGGGTGAGCACATCCGCTCAAATATCAATGGAAGAAGGATGACCAGACCGGCCAACATCGCAACCACAAGGTTGCCTATAAGAAACTGACGCTTATAAGAATAGGAATAGAACCAAAGACCGCCTAACGCCAATAGAAATACCAGGCCATTAGTGATATTGCCCATGAAGAAAGCGAGCAGAATACCAAGCGACAGGCCGATGCCTGAAAGCGTGTAATAGATGGTCCATGCACTCTCTTCGCTGATCTTGAGACCTATGATGCGACCCTCTGGACGGTTGTGCGCATCGATATCCTGATCGAATATGTCGTTGACCACATTGCCAGATGCAGCAATTAGGATAGTGGCCAAGGCCATAAGCATCCAATGAAGTTCGCTCAGGCACGAACGTAATAGGGTCATGCCATGAAAGCCTTCGATAAGCTGCGTTCGGAGCAGCACAAAAATGATGGCTATAATGACCAGATTAGGCCATCTGACAAGCTTTAGAAAATTGGATACCACAACCTACTTGGCTTTATTCGCAGCCTTTTCGGCCATCTCTGCTTCGTAAATGGCATTCAGGCCAGCAACAATATCAGGAGTTATATCAAGTGCAGGATCACCAAGCAATATACCTCCAGCCTCTGATGAATAGGCCAATACATAGGTAAAACCCTTGTCCTTGTTGTACTCCTTGATGTATGCCTTTAGACGCTCGTTGATATCTGCGGTGCCTTTGGCCTCTTTCTCCAAAAGCTGGTTGGTAAGCGTCTGTTGCAGCTTACTCACTTCTTCTTGCGCCTGCGCTTGAAACATCTGCGCATTCTGCTCCAGTTCTTGAAGCTCTTGCATGCGCGTGTTGTAGATGAGTTCGGACATTCCTTTTGAGCTGCCCTCAAAGTCCTGAGCCTTTTTCTGCAAGGATGTCATCATCTCTTTGAACTGTGCTTCCAAGGTCTTGGTCCGACCTGTTATCTTTTTCTCGCTGGCCGCTTTTTCAGCTTCAAGTTCCTTTTGCAACGCATTGATCATCTCATACTTATCCCATAGCGAATCGGTGTTGACGTAGGCGATGCGCATGAATGTTGAAATGCTGTCAACTTTCGCCATATCGACCGTTGATTCGGGCACTTTCGGGCCACTCTGCGAGGAGAAATGCAGATAGTAAAGCACGGCAATGGCAACAGCCAGCAGAGCATTCAGGATGATCGATAGATTCTTCACTTCGTTAGGATTTGAATTTGGGGGCGTAAATGACGGGAAAATGAATCAAGGGGCAAGACAGGTCGATCAGATACGATCACTTAAGCTTGTTCAACGCTTCTTCGATGTGCTTGGTGGGGCTCAACTGCGAATCGAATTTGTGGATGACCCGACCTTCCTTGTCAATGACAAACGTGACCCGACCAGGAATAAGTCCGAACATATCGTAAGCACCATAGGCTTTACGCACCTTACCAATAATGTCGCTGAGGAGCACGAAAGGCAAGCTGTGACGCGATGCAAATCCTTCGTGTGAGCGTTTGGTGTCGCTGCTGATGCCGATAACCTCTGCTCCAGCTGCCTTGAAATCCTCATAACTATCACGGAAGGAACAGGCCTGTGCAGTGCAGCCAGAGGTCTCATCCTTGGGGTAGAAGTATAGGACAACGCTCTGCTTGCCTCTGTAATTACTCAATTTGACGAGGTTGTCGTCCTTGTCCTTCAATTCAAAATCGGGGGCAATGTCGCCTACTTCTACTTTGGCCATGGTTCCTTTTGATAGGCCGCAAAAGTAAGTGGTATTGCGAGGTAGGTGGCTGCCCGATCGTAGATCATCGCAAGGGAGGATACCAGTTGGAAAGCACCTTGCGGATGGCCAACGTAACATCGTGGCCACGCTGGTACACCATCAGGTGGGTGCCGCCTTCTATCACCTCACAGTTCTTAATACGTCTTACTGGAAAAAGCTTGTCATCATCACCATGAATATGATGGATGCGCGAGGCATCTCCCCTGCCCTTCCATCTGGGTGCATTGAGCATGCCCCAACGCATGAAGCGGTTGTCTGTGCGCAGAAACATGCCTATCATATGGTCAACGTCTGCCTTCGGGTGATTGCGCTTTGCAAAGCGCCATAGGAATGACAGCTTTTTCAACGCAGCAATAGGCATTAGGCCATGAACAGGAAACCGATGTCCCACCTTGAGGATGAGCGACCGCTCTTCCGGTGCTTTGATGCTCGAAATAATTATGGCGCGCATCTGTGGGACGAAAGAGGTCATCTCTGATGCCAACATGCCGCCCAGCGAAACACCTATGACCACCGGCCTGGCAGATGCAATGATGGGTTCGGCCATTCGTTTAGCATACGAATGCATGGTCTCTCCTCTTTCGGGTATCCGCCAATGGAGATGAACCACGTGATACCCCTCCAATTCGATGCGGTCGAAAGCTCCGGCATCTGCCCCAAGACCACTTATAAAGAACAGGGTAGGCTGCGAAGTGCTTTCCATGAAATAAATATCGGTTACGATGAACGATTCTTCATCATCTGACGTTATAGCGGCTGACCACTGCATAAAGATATGATAAAGATGCCCCTTGTACTGCTGCTTTCCATTACTAGCAGCGTTGTAGCCTTTGGCCAGAACACCGCTTGCAAGAACTGTATGGAATGGAGCGCTGCCCGACCGCTAACTTGGGACAACTTCAAAGGAAGAGCCGTCAGATCTTCGCCCCACAAGGCCGTGACAGACTCCGGACTATCCATCTCTTTCAATTGTGAAGATGGAAAGGCTGTGGTAGGCATCACCTGCTATTTCAGCAAGGAGGGAAGTTGGACCAAGGTGACGGACAGCGACCATCTGCTGGCCCACGAACAATTGCATTTTGACATCACTGAGCTGTTTGCACGTAAGTTACGTAAGCTGATAGCGGACCTTGGAACCGACTGCCAACTGGTGAACAAGCGCATAGAAGATCTATATGACAAGAACTATCAGGCCTATGCCCGCTACCAGCAACGCTACGACAGCGAAACGCAGCACAGTATAAAGACCGAGCAGCAGAAGCAATGGGCCGAACAGGTCGCCTTGGAGCTTAAAGCACTCGAGGCCTTCAGTTCTGACAACTGAAGGCCTCGAGCGGCAATGCGATGAAAGAGCAGATCAGTAACTGAACACCTGACTGTTGGCTGTTCCGTTGATATCCCACGACACCTCAAACCCATAGGCGCAGTTGCCTGTGGCCGCGTTGCCATTCTGATCCACACCCAAAGTGAGCGTGTAGGTGTCTCCATCCACTTCGTGAACCAGTTCACCCGAATTTGGTCTCCACAGGCCGCAGTAAGTGTTGGAAACAAGTTCCTGATTGTAATAGGTGACGAAAGCCTGTCCATAACGGTTGGTGCCCCACGAATCTACGGTGGCTATACCATTGAGCGAAGTATCGCCCACAGCTTCAAACTTGATGAAGGGAATCTGAATGCCAGGGGTTGAGTTGGCCTGTACGTAGCTCCATTCGGTGATACGCGCACTGTTCCAGACGGCAGTCTGGTTATTATCGAAGGTCACGTCAATGTCCAGCGCCCTTTCGGCATACTTCAAGGTACTGTAGCTGAGGAAGAATCCGAGCCAGTCATTGCCATTGAGGTTGGTCAACGTCTTCTCACCATTGAAGGTGATCGATTTGTTGTCGCTAAGGCGGGTTATCTTGTAATCAATAAAGGTTTCGCGGAGCACAGCGCCTGCATTGGCCCAGTTACTGCCGCTTATGAGCTCCACTTTTATCTGTCCAGAACGTGTGCGCGATGGACTGAAGCATGGTGTGGTGCCATCAAAGTTGAAGTAAAGGATGTTCTGGTCGATGTCTGAGGTGTCGATAATGACACCGCACAGTGCACTGGAAGTAAGCGATTGCCCCGACCCTGTCTTGCCGAATCCTGGCATGTCTTTCAATGCATCGTTGATGTCGGTGTCGGCCTGGTCCAATTCGCCTTTCAGCTCGTTGGAATCAGCATTGAACTGGGTCATCTCAGAATTGAGCAGATTGCCAAGCTTGCCACATGCGATGAGCACGACCAGCATTGTGCAGCCATAGATCATGGCCTTGGTGAAGGAGAGTTTCATGGTGGTTGATTTTGGTGGTGAAAATGTTCTGTGAGGAGTGATAACGGAATTATGCGAACAATATTACGCGAATGTCCCGAAATCTCATAAAACATGTATCAACCACCCAAACCCAGCATGCAACCCTATGGATGCATGCAGCGTCTCACTCCGCCATGATGCGGTCGGAATCCTTGGCTTCGAGCTTGGTGCCAAAAATTGCGTCCCAGAACTTGTTGCTCACTCCGAACCCATTGGTGGGATCCTTGTAGTGATGCAGCATGTGGTGTTTCTTCAAACGCAACAGAATGGGGTGCTTGAAGGTGAAATGATGCAAGGCATAGTGCCCGATGTCATAACACAGATAACCGATCACAAAACCGGGGAAGAACGCGGTGACCAGCTCGGGCCCCAAGATGATGCCAAACAGCCAATGAAAACCGATCGCGATGGGAATGCTGAATGGAATGGGCATCACCAACCTATAGCGGTCGCTTGGGAAATCGTGGTGCACGCCATGAGCAATGAAGTGGATGCGCTTGCCCAGCTTGCCCGGAGGGCACCAATGGAATACGAAACGGTGAAGTGTGTATTCCGTGAAGGACCACACGAACATGCCAAGGACAAAGAGCGGAATGAACTTCCAAAAGCTCACGCCTACCACCCAAAGGCTCAGATAAGTGAAATAGACGAATACCGGTATGAACACGAAGAGTGGCATGGTCCAGTGCACGCGCGAGAAGATATCGATGAACTTGTTCTCGAACATCGGTGGGCTCTCGTCCCTATTGTGTATGAAATGCTTTGCCATGGGTACAAAAGTATCGGCTATGGGAATGATGCGATGGTGACGACCATCATTTTTTCAACCATTTGATGCGCCTCCCTGTGAGGGTGCGCTTCCCCCGGTGGTACTATTGCCTCCGGGCTTTCTGCGCTTCTTGTTGCGCGGTTTGCCATTGCCGCCCTGACCTTCGGGACGTGGTCTGCTGCCACCGCCACCACTGTTACGACCACCACCGGGTTTTGGGCCTCCGAGTGCCGCAGCGGCAAAGCGCGACAACTTGGGGTCATACTCAGGGCCTTCGCCCACCGATGCTGGCAGGGGCGGCTTCTCTATCGAACGTTCTATCAGTTTTTCGATGCGTGCAAAGGCCTGCATGTCCATCTGATTGACGAAGGTGATGGCGCGGCCCGAAGCACCAGCGCGGGCCGTACGGCCTATGCGGTGCACATAGTCCTCGGGGTCGCGGGGCACCTCATAGTTAACCACTACCTGTATGTCCTCGATGTCTATGCCTCGGCTCAGAATGTCGGTGGCCACAAGGAAGTTGTATTTGCGGTTGCGGAAATCGCCCAGCACTTCTTCGCGCTCCTTCTGTTCCAGGTCGGACGAGATGGCCGCGGCCTTCCATCCTTTGCGGCTCAGGCGCTGCGCTATGCTGCGCACATTCTTCTTGGTGGAAACGAACACGATGCAGCTCTGGATGTCCTGCCCTTCGAGCAGTTTCTCTATCAGCAGCTCCTTCTGCGTATCGTAGACCATATAGGCCTGCTGTGTGATATTCTCAGATGGCTTGGAGATGGAGATGGAAACGCTGAGCGGATTTTTCAGCAGCTTTTCGGCCAGCACGCGGATCTTGGGCGGCATCGTGGCGCTGAACATCATGGTCTGGCGCGCAGCGGGCGTGGCCTCCACTATCTTGATGATGTCGTCATGAAAACCCATGTCCAACATGCGGTCGGCCTCGTCCATCACAAGGCATTCCACGTGGTCGAACCGTACGTAGTTGAATCCCAAGTGCGAGATGAGCCTGCCGGGTGTGCAGATGATAACATCGGCACCGCCTTGGCTCAGGGCGGTCTTTTCCTGTTCCCATGATAGGCCGTCCTTGCCACCATAGATGGCAATGGAGCTTACACCACCGAAGTAGGCCAGACCTTCCATCTGGCGGTCTATCTGCACGGCCAGTTCGCGCGTTGGGGCAATGATAAGGGCTTTCACCCCTTGGCGGTCGCTCTTCAATATCCGTTCAATGACGGGAATGAGAAAGGCAGCGGTCTTGCCAGTGCCCGTCTGGGCACAGCCTATGATGTCACGGCCTTGTATCAGGTCGGGGATGGACTGTTCTTGGATAGGTGTGGCTTCTTCAAAACCCATGGCATCCAATGCTTCCATCAGGTGCGGGTGAAGTTGCAGTTCAGAGAATTTCATATACGGCTAAAGATATTTTCCGCGAAGGTACGGTTTTGAAGATGGGGAGGTTGACGTGAATACAGACACATGAGGTGTTCAATTGTATCGGAGGGAGAGCGACCCACCTCCTACCACCCAAAGCCTCAAGGACAGTTAGCGCAGAATTAGCACATAACTCATCACGCTCAGATCAA
>JBFYQB010000150.1:0-11575 GCA_041302955.1 Flavobacteriales bacterium | reverse complement strand
TGATCCAGCACTACATAATAAGGTTGCGAGTTGGTGCCGAAGCGCGTGGCCTGCATATGGCTCCACTTGTTTCCAACTGTGCGAAGCTTTTTTGTCTTCGACCCAATCTTCACCTCTATTTGCTCTTCAACAGGAAGTTCAATGTCCAAGTCAACATAGAGTGAAATGAGCACGTAGTCCTGTGCGAGCATCTTCAAGACCCTTGGGTCACTCCACACCCGTTCTTCCATTTTTCGGCAGTTGACACAAGCTTTGCCAGTGAAATCAATCAATATGGGCTTCCCAACTTTCTTCGCATAGGATAGCCCCTCTTGGTAATCATGGAAGCAAGGTAGGCCATGTGGACAATGGGCCTGATCGCCAACCAATTTATTATCACCAGTTGCTTCAAATGATGACGCCTGAAGTTGAAATCCTCTCGGAGCTTCGCTATACTCCATTGGGGGTGGAAACCCAGAAATGATGTGAAGCGGGGCGCCCCACATGCCCGGTATCAGATAGATGGTGAATATCATGGACATCAGTCCGAAGAAGAAACGCGGGATGCCGATATGCTCCGTCCTACTATCATGCGGAAAATGAATGAACCCGAAGAGATAGAGTGCCAACGTGCCGAAGATGGCGATCCAGATGGCGAGGAACAGTTCGCGCTGCAAGAGGCCCGCCTGCACCACAAGGTCGGCATTACTCAGGAATTTGAGGGCCAAGGCCAGTTCCAACAGGCCGAGCGTCACTTTTACAGAATTGAGCCATCCGCCCGACTTGGGCATGGAGTTGAGCCAGCCGGGGAAGGCAGCGAACAGCCCGAAAGGCAGCGCCAACGCAAGGCTGAAACCCGTCATGCCCATGATAGGGCCCATCACGCCACCATTCACAGCGGCCTCTACGAGCAAAGTGCCGATGATGGGGCCTGTGCACGAGAACGACACCAGCGAAAGGGTGAACGCCATGAAGAAGATGCCAAGCAGCCCGCCACGGTCGCTGGCCTGATCGGCCCTGTTGACCCACGCGCTGGGCAGTGTTATCTCGAAAGCACCAAGGAAGGAGACCGCGAAAATGACCAGCAGGAAGAAAAAGAACAGGTTGAACCAAACGTTGGTGCTAAGCGCATTGAGCGCATCGGCACCGAACACCACCGTTACCAGAAAACCCAGCGCCACATAGATGCCGATGATACTGAGGCCGTAGATGATGGCATTGCTGATGCCCTTCGCTTTGGTCTTGCTCTGCTTGGTGAAGAAGCTGACCGTCAGTGGGATCATCGGGAACACACACGGGGTGAGCAATGCCAACAGCCCACCAAGGAAACCCGCGATGAAGATGCCGAGCCATGACCTGTCAGTAGAGACGCCATTCATGGTGTCTCCACCTGCAACATCAATGGAAAATTCCACCACCTCGGGCGGTAGACATCCGCTCTCGTTGCAGACGTTGAATTCTACATTGCCTGCCACCTGAGTTACGCCTTCCTTCAGTTTCACGCGCTGGACGAAGGTCACCGAATCCTTGTAATAGCTCAGGTCTATGCCCAAGATGGCATCGTGTTCCTTGATGGATTCGGGGGCGGTCATGTTGCCCACTTTATCCATGTCATTTCCAGTGAATGTGAAAACGGTGGGAATCGGAATGCCATCCTTCGGCAGGTCGAGACCATAGAGATGCCATCCTTTGTCGAGCTTGGCCGTGAACCGCAGTTCCACCTCGCCATCATTGCCTGCGGCCGAGGTGAAGATCCATTCTATCGGGTCGAGAATGCCAACATTCGATGAGGATGTGGTGAAAGTGGTAGGTGAAGCAGGCGTGGCAGGCGCGACCTCGGTCGTTTTGGCCTCTGACGCCTCCCCTTTGAATTCCGCGATCTTGAACTCAAACTCCTTCACATCAGGCGGCAGACACCGTTTGTCGTCACACACCATGAATTCCAGCTCGCCCTTCACCACCGTGGCCTTATCGCTCAGCTTCACCTTCTGGATGAACCGCGCCTTGCCTTCGAAATACTTCAGCTCGAGGTCGAAATTGGGGTCCATCTCCACCTTGCCCTTGCCTTCGCTAACGGTGCCATTGAGCGATGCACCGCCCAGTTCTTTGAACGTGAATGACGTGGGCACGGGTCCATCGCCCGCCAAGTGTTGCGAATAGAGGTGCCAGCCTTGGTCTATCTTGGCCGTGAAAACCAGTTTGGCCTCAGTGGCAGTGCGGTCTTCCACTGCAAACGACCATTTCACCGGGTCGAATATCTGGCCTTGGGCCACAGTGCCGATGACCATCGAGAGGCACATCAGCAGGCAAAAAATCGTGTTCTTCATGTACAGTATGAACCGCGCAAGCGTCAATTCGTTCAGCGCGATGCAAATATCCTCAATTGTAGGGATGCTGCGCAGATGAACAGCCCTATCTCTTTACGCTGTCCGTCTGAACATCCAGCCCGTCCCATCAGCCATCCACCCATAATCATAGCGGAAACCATGAGTCTTGGTCACGCCTGCCACTATGAAACGCGGGCCGTTCTTCGTCTTCCAATCCTCTTTGGGCATAAAGAGTCCTTCGCCAATTTCCAGTTGCAACAGCATGACACGCAGCACTGTGTTGCGTTTGCGTGACAGCGGTAGTATGGCCGGCATTTCATCCTTGCTCAGCTTTTTTATCATGGCGGTTGCAGGTTTGATTGAGATATGACGTGACTCATTCGAGATCAAAGGTAACATATCGGAGGTTATAAGCTAACTCATTGTAGGATAAAGCTAACTCATTGGTGGCCATACGTAACTCATTGAAATTTTAGCGTGACTCATCGAAGGTAAATGCTAACTCATTGAAGGTTGAAGGTATCATATCGTAGGTAATAGCTAATATATGGTAGGTGATAGCTAACTCATTATAAGTATATCGAGATGAAAATGAACTACAACAGAGCTAAAGAGAGGCTATTTGAAAACCAGAAAAAACGGGATCTGACGGTCCAAACGGCCTCCGGCATAGACTGTCGGCAGAGGTTCGGTCACAAAGATGGCTTCAGAACGATGTGGAACCTGCGATATGGGCACTACCCACGCCAGTAACATATCTTTGCCCCATAGCCTATCGCAATGAATCAGGAGGACAAGCGTTTGCACAGCGCCATAAAGCTCAAGAGCTGGAACGAGATCAAGGTGCAGGACTCGTGGCAGATCTTCAAAATCATGGCCGAGTTCGTAGAGGGGTTCGAGACCATGGCCCGCATAGGTCCCTGCGTGTCCATCTTCGGGTCGGCCCGTGTGGGTGCCGAAAGTCCCTACTATCAACAGGCCGATGAGATAGCCTTCAAGCTGGCCACGGCCGGGTTCGGCATCATATCGGGCGGAGGGCCGGGCATCATGGAGGCGGCCAATAAAGGGGCCCGTAGGGCAGGAGGGAGGTCTGTTGGCCTCAATATCGATTTGCCTTTTGAGCAGAGCAGCAATCCTTACATCGACCGCGACAAGCTCATCAACTTCGATTATTTCTTCGTCCGTAAGTTGATGTTCACCAAATATTCGCAGGGATTTGTGGTGCTTCCAGGCGGTTTTGGCACGATGGACGAGCTCTTCGAGGCCCTCACGTTGATTCAGACCGGCAAGGTGGCGCGGTTCCCTGTGGTGCTCGTAGGCACGGCCTTCTGGGGCGGGCTTATCGAATGGATGCGCCAGATGATGATGGAAAAGGAAGGCAACATTGCGGTGGAGGACCTAAGTCGTTTCAAACTGGTGGACGATCCCGATGAGGCGGCAGCACACATTCTGAAGTTCTACGCCAAATACAGCATCAAACCGAATTTTTAGAAAGGATATAAGGTGGTCATGTTGAAAGACTGACAAACCCTATTCACTTGCTGATTCCCTGACACTCTGACCACGTGCCCCGTATACTCCGCTTAGCCAATCGTTTCAACCTCGGGGGCCCCACCTTCAATGTGGCCTACCTCACCAGATATCTCGCACCCGAGTATGAGACCATGCTTGTGGGAGGCGAGAAGGACGATAGCGAGGCCAGTTCGGGCCATATCCTCAGTGAGCTGGGCATCACGCCCATCATCATCCCCGAGATGAAACGCGAGCTGAGCCCAGGCCTAGACATGAACGCCTACAGGCAGGTGAAGCAACTGATACGTGATTTCAAGCCTGATATTGTGCATACCCACGCTGCCAAGGCCGGAGCCATTGGCCGTCAGGCGGCCTTCGACATGAAGGTGCCCGTGATCCTACATACCTTCCATGGCCATGTCTTTCACAGCTATTTCGGCAAGGTCAAGACCGAGTTCTATCGTCAGGTGGAACGCAGCCTTGCCAAGCGCAGCACCCGTATCATAGCCATCAGCGACCTTCAGAAGCATGAACTGAGCGCAATCCATGGCATCTGCGCTCCAGACAAGATAGAGGTGGTGCCGCTCGGGTTCGACCTTTCGCGTTTTCACGATGGGCAAACTGAGAAACGCATCGCTTTTCGCCAAGAATTCGCTGTCGCGGATGACGAACTGGCCATCGGAATCGTGGGCCGCCTGGTGCCTGTCAAAGATCATCGCCTCTTTCTGCGAATGGTGAAACATGCGGCCGATAGGACTACTAGGAAACTGCGGTTCTTCATAATCGGTGATGGCGAGGACAGGCTCACAATTGAAGAATATGCCCGCCAAGTTGGCATTCCTTTCATCGATCATCTTGCCGCGCAACGGGGCGAGAAAGCACTGCTCACTTTCACCTCATGGCGCACTGATGTGGACACCATCTATGCCGGCCTCGACCTCGTAATGCTCACATCCAAGAACGAAGGCACACCTGTTAGCCTTATCGAGGCTCAGGCCAGCAACACTCCGGTGCTTACCACCAATGTAGGCGGTGTGGCCAACGTGGTGCGCAGCGGCATCACAGGGCTTATGGCCGAGCATTCGGACGAACCGAAGCTCAACGAACTGCTCCTTTCGCTCATTGAGAATGATGCACTGCGCCACAATCTGGCGCACAACGGCTGGGCCCACGTTGGCGAGGCCTATCATTATACACGCCTGATAAGAGATATGTATGGCCTTTATGCCCGCTTATTGGCCGCCCGCTGAAGCTTCTTTTTCGTCTGAATGGTCGGGTTTGCAGTTTCCACTACGCAAACCACGTAATGTCATACATTTGCGGAAACCTGCGCCACGCGCCCATGCGTCAACGGCTACTGCTGCTGCTTTTCCCGGTAATTCTTCTCTCGTCCTGCGATAAGTATCTCAATCGCAGTTTCATGTTGCGCACCGACAAGGATTTCGTGTATTCCGAGTTTGATGGTAGTGAGGCCATCGAGTACCGCATCTCTCCCAACGATATGATCGGTGTGAGGGTATACGCCAACAATGGTTTTCAGATGGTGAATATAACGGGTGGCACAGGCGGGGTCTCTGAAGGAAGTGCTACGCTGCAGCTCAAGGTGGAGTTTGATGGATTCGTCAAACTGCCTATCATCGGCCGGATATTCATTGCCGGATTGACTGCCCGACAGGCAGAGATGCTGCTCGAAGACCGCTTTGTTGAATACCTCAATAAGCCTTTCGTCCTGTTGGAGGTCTCCAACAAACGGGTCACGATATTTGCCGGGGCCAGCACATCGGTGGTGCCATTGCCCAATGACAACACCACGCTATTTGAGGTACTTGCATCTTCTGGTGGCATTCCAGCGAATGGCAAAGCAGATAGGATAAAGTTGATTCGCGGTGATCTGAAGAATCCTGATGTCTATCTCATCGACCTTTCTACTCTCAAAGGGGTCAAGAATGCCGACCTTGTTTTGCAGGCCAACGATATTATCTATATAGAGATGCGCAAAGAGTATGTGACCAAGACCTTGGCGCAGATCACTCCTTATCTGGCAATAATTTCAGTTTTCACCACCTCGTTTGCACTTATTGGAGTGTTCACTCGTTAAATGGCCGAGAAGAAAAAGAAGATATCGGCCATCAATGACGACCTTGATATTGGTCTGCTGTTGATGATAACGCGCCAGAACATTGTTCTGGTGGTGGTCTTGTTTGCAGTTTTTCTTCTGGGTGCCTTTCTCTATCTTCGGTTCACAGCTCCTGTATACCAGGCCGATGCCACTGTTCAGCTGGGCTATGACAACCGGACTAATGCACTTCTTCAGACCCAGAGCCTTTACGATCAGAGCATATTTCAAGAGATAGAATTACTTCGTTCTCCTGTGAGCCTTCGCGGATCCTTGGACAAGTTGCCCTTGGATGTGAGCTATATGCTCAAGGGTCAGATACGTAGTGAAGAGCTTTATCGGTCCACGCCATTCACCGTGCAGTACGTGATAAAAGATTCCCGGATACAAGGAATACCTTTCATGCTGACCTTTCAAGACAACTTCAGGGTCTACTATGAATATACGCTGGGTGGAACAATTTTCGGAGCCGAGCTTTCCTTGGTCGACAGCATAGTTACACCGCATGTGAGTATTAAAATGATGGTGTCAGATTATGCGGCCATCATGCGCAATCAGACTGAAGAGAAGAACCAGTACTATCTGGTCCTCAACAGTCCTGACGAGGTGCTAAATACCTACTTCGCGAAATTGGAAGTAACGGTTGTCAGCGAATTCGCCAAGACCATCAGCATTGTGATAAAGGACTTCAATGCCCGCAAGGCGGCTGACATAGTCAACACCATCTCTGGCGATTTTATTCTTAATGACGAGGAAAGAAAGAAAGAGTCCGCAAATAGTGTACTCGAATTCATTGATGATCAATTGGCAAAGATCTATGACCGCCTTTATGAGACAGAGAATGATATCCAAGACTTCAAACGGGAGAACAAGATTCCTAATGACTATGAGCCTAAACCACTTCCAACCTCAGAAAATAGGCTAGATGGAATTGAGGCAGAGCTCCTAAATGCAGGTCTTGAGCTCGAGATACTGAATCAAGTGGAGAAGGAAGTCGCCAAGGATAAGAATCTGGACGTTTATAGATTATTCTCCATTCTTGCGGCTTCAGAATTTAAAGGGGGCATCTCTACCGTACTTACAACGCTTCAAGGACTGTTACTACAGCGAGAGCAGTTGCTTTATGTGGTGACGCTGAATAGCGATCAGGTCAGGGCCATCGATTTTCAAATAGACATACAGAAGAAGTTGCTGCTAGAGAGCATAACTTCTGTCAAGGCCACCATGGACAGCCGCGTTGCCGACCTGAACGCTAAGAAAAAGGCTTACGAATCCAACCTGATTCCTGGGGCAGCCAACTACAACGAGATAGAGTATTCCCGTTTACAACGGGTATATAAAGTCAATGAGAGCTTCTATAACACTTTGGTAGATAAGAAGGCGGAGTATTCCATATCAAAAGCCGGTTACATATCTACAAACAAGGTGCTTCAGTACGCCAAGATCGCTAACACCCCTGTATTTCCTGATAAGAAGATGGTCTTGGGATTCTGCTTGGCCTCTGCGCTCATGCTCAGTCTAGCGGTTATCATCGGTAAGTATCTATTGCACAATAATATCAATACTGTTGCCGACATATTGCGTTACGTTGATGCTCCAATGCTTGGCGTAGTGCCTCGATACAAGAAGGATATCCCCAACTCCCAGTTGCTAGTGGATAAGAATCCTAAATCGATGATTTCCGAATCATTCCGTTCCATCCGAACCAATTTGGAGTTCATTACAAGTTCCGAATCGTCCAAGATCATTTCATTCACATCCACCATTTCGGGAGAAGGAAAAACCTTTGTGGCAATTAACTTGGGTGGTATTATCGCCTATTCTGGTAAAAAGGTTGTTATTCTTGACCTGGACATGCGCAAACCGAAGATCCACATCGGATTTGACGTGAGTAATGATACGGGAATGAGTACTTTGCTTATAGGAAAGAACACGATAGCTGATGTTGTCCGCCATAGTGATCTGGATAATCTTGATTTTATTACTGCGGGCCCGATACCTCCTAATCCTTCTGAGTTGATAATCAGTTCGAACATGGACGAGGTTCTTGCTGAGTTGAAAAAGATATATGACATCATCATTATCGACAATCCACCAGCAGGTATTGTTACCGATGGCATCCTAAATATGCAACGTGCGGATTATCCAATTTACGTTTGCCGGGCGGGATATTCCAAAAAGCCGTACTTGGAGAACCTGCTTAGACTGAGAGAAGAGAATAATCTACCTAACCTGAGCATAATCCTTAATGGTGTGGAAACGCTCGGGACCGCTTATGGATACGGCTATGGATACGGCTATGGTTATGGATACGGTTATGGCTATGGCTATGGATACGGCTATGGTTATTACGAAGAAGATAAGGAACAAGGAAAGCTTAGATGGCTATCTAGGCTCCTTAAAGGAAAATATGATTGAGTATGGAGATCATTAACACAGAATTAGAAGGTCTTAAGATTGTAAGGCCACGTGTCTTCGAAGATGATCGGGGGTATTTTTTTGAAACCTTCAGCAAGGCCAATTTTGAAGCAGCTGGTCTTCCTTTGACGATTGTTCAATCCAACATTTCACGGTCAGACATTGGCGTAGTGAGAGGATTGCATTATCAGAATCCTCCCTATGCTCAAGGAAAACTGGTGAGGGTTCTGCGTGGGCGAGCCTTAGACGTGGCTGTTGATATCAGAAGAGATTCCAAGACCTTTGGAAAGCACCTGATTGTTGAATTGTCCGAAGCGAACAAGACAGCATTATGGGTTCCACCCGGCTTTGCTCATGGATTTCGAACCTTGGAGGATAACACCCTGTTCTTCTATGATTGCACTGGGGTCTATAATAAAGCCGCTGAAGGTTGCATTTTATGGAACGACCCAGCATTGGCTATTAATTGGGGTATCGATCATCCCCTGTTGTCAGTTCGGGATGCCAGCGCGCCCTTACTGAAAGACTCCAATAGTCAATTCTGAAACCAACATTATAGCTCAAAGATTCAACTGAGGTTTTCACATGCTTACGATTGAACCGTCACATTTGCCGTTGATCTATTCCGTATTTGGGGTATGCGCACTAATGTTCGCATTCTTAATTAACGGCCTTCTTTTGAAGTTGTCCCGCACCTTGGGGGTCAAGAATCAACCAGATGATCTTGTGCGTTGGAGCGCCACTACAAAGCCTGCAGTTGGAGGCATTTCCTTTTATATCTTGTTTCTTTTTGCCATTGCCTGTTATTCCATTCTGTTCGGTGCGGTCAACTACATAAATGATATTATTCAGTTCTTGGGAGTTATGGCAGCGTGTTCGCTGGGGTTTGTTGTCGGTTTGGCTGATGATGCATACAACACCAAGCCATTTTTAAAATTTTCAGCGCAGTTCTGTAGTGGTATAATTCTTATTGCGACAGGAACATCGATCAACATAAGTGGTATTCAGCCATTGGACTATGCACTTACCATGTTCTGGGTGGTAGGCCTTATGAACTCTATAAATATGCTTGATAATATGGATGGGATAACCGCTTCGGTTTCTGTATCTATTGTTCTTGGCGGTTTATACATGATCTGGTCTCGTGGCGAAGCACAGAGTATATACTTCATCACCTTGCTTGGTGTACTTGCAGGGTTGCTCGGATTTCTGTACTTCAATTGGAACCCATCAAAGATGTATATGGGAGATACTGGAAGTCAGTTTTTGGGGGTTTTCCTGTCGGTTGTAGGAATACTCTACCTGTGGAATGGTCATGCCGGGCCAGAATTTCGAATACAGACTAAACAGTTTATTGTGGCTTTATTGGTGTTCATCGTTCCCATTATAGATACGACTACTGTCACCATAAATAGATTGCTGAAAGGCAAATCACCATTCGTTGGCGGCAGAGATCACACAACCCATCATCTCTCTTATCTTGGTTTGTCAGACAAACAGGTAGCGAAGGTTTTTCTCGGTCTCTCCTTCTTGTCTGTTATGTTCCTGGTAATAATAGATCGAGTAATCGGTGCAAACTGGGATTACATCCATTTTGGATTGTTCCTCACCTATTTTCTTCTGCTATTTGGCTTTTTGTATGGAACAACCCGAATCAATCGGGCCAAGGAAAAGTGACAACATTAGTTTACGAAAAAGGGCCGACTTAGTGAAATCTAAGTCGGCCCTTTTTTATTTTAACGAGGGGGATGTTCAATTTGCCATCTTCTGCAAAGCTGCATGCAGATTTGCCCCACGAAGGTTCTTGGCTACTATTATGCCGTTCGCGTCAATGAGGAAATTTCCAGGAATTGAAGTTATCCCATAGCGCTTGGCACCATCGCTGTCCCAACCTCCGAGGTCGCTTACATTTATCCAATTCAAATTGTCCTGCTTTATTGCCGCAACCCAAGCATCTTGACTTTTATCTAAAGAAAGGCCGAAAATCTCAAACCCTTTTGCACTTGCAAATTTGGCGTCTTTGAATTTTTGATAAGCGCTTACCACATTTGGGTTTTCCATCCTACAGGGGCGACACCATGAAGCCCAAAAGTCGATAAGCACAACTTTGCCTCGAAGGGAGTAAAGACTTACCAATTTACCCGATGGGTCCTTGTATTTCAGGTCTGGGGCAATGTCTCCCACATTGATGCCAACTTTTGCTTGAGCCACCGACTTAGGCGTCTCTTTCTCTCCATTTCCGGCTATTGAATATTGAGGCAACGTTAACAGCGTCAATGTTGCAATCAGAATGCTTGTTTTCATGGGTTTCATTGAAATGCTTGTTGGTGAATTGTTAAATCTGGAAAGTCCTTTTGTCGGAATACAACAATCATACCGATGTAACGCGTTTGATCTTGGCTCCGATGGCGTTCAATCGGGTATCGATGCTGTGGTATCCACGGTCTATCTGTTCGATGTTGTGGATAACACTCTTGCCTTGAGCAGACATGGCGGCAATGAGTAGCGCAACGCCAGCGCGGATGTCGGGACTGGTCATTTGAATGCCGCGCAATGGAGCCTCGTGATTGAGCCCGATGACGGTGGCACGGTGCGGGTCGCAGAGAATGATCTTAGCTCCCATATCGATCAATTTATCCACGAAGAAAAGACGGCTCTCGAACATCTTTTGGTGAATGAGCACACTGCCTTTGGCCTGCGTGGCCACAACAAGGACGATACTCAACAAATCGGGTGTGAAGCCAGGCCAAGGATGGTCGGAAATGGTGAGGATTGAACCGTCAATGAACGATTCGATCTTGTAATGTTCCTGTGCCGGGATGAAAAGATCATCACCACGCAATTCCATGGCAATGCCAAGTTTACCGAACACCTCAGGGATAACTCCTAGGTCTGGATAGCTCACATCCTTGATGGTAATCTCAGAATGCGTCATGGCGGCAAGACCAATGAAACTACCGATCTCGATCATGTCGGGCAGGCAGCGGTGCTCCGTGCCGTGCAGTTCCTTCACGCCTTCAATCACCAAAAGGTTGGAACCTATGCCTGTGATCTTGGCACCCATGCGGTTCAGCATCTTGCAAAGCTGTTGCAGGTAGGGTTCGCAGGCGGCATTGTAAATGGTGGTGGTGCCCTCGGCCATCACAGCAGCCATCACGATGTTGGCCGTGCCAGTAACGGACGCCTCATCCAGCAGCATGTAGGCTCCTTTCAGCGGTTTGCC
>JBFYQB010000149.1:0-3393 GCA_041302955.1 Flavobacteriales bacterium | reverse complement strand
GAATACACCTTGTGCAATTCATCTTCGGTTCTGAACACATCGTCTAAGCTGCCTTCCTCCGATTTTGGTAGATGGCTCAGCAGGGCGTTGTTGTCAATAGCTCGCAAAAGGCGGTGCACATTGAAATCCAGTTTGTTTCGAAACGTGACCGTGTTGATGGCCACAAGTTTCTCTCGTAGGTTCTTCCATTTAGAGAAAGGAAGTTGCCGCAGGTCGCTTGGACTGATGCCCACAAATTCATGTGCGCTCAGTTCAAAATCAAACTCTTTTTTGAAAGGATAGATGACCAGCACATGCTTGAACTGTGGCGCACGGGCGGGAATCGGTCTTTTCTCGGTGGTCAGATACTGCGACAGGTAGGCGTTTATCTCGCCAAAACCCTCGTTGTTCATTGCCACGGCCAAGAACAGCCGCTGGGCACCGTTTCTGAAATCAACGCCCAAGGACACCTGCACCCCGAATTTCGGAGCCAATCGCAGCATATCATGACCGATAGAAGTGTTGTTGATATCTGTTACCGCCAGCCGCGTGATGCCTTTGCTTTTGGCGGCCTCCAACAGCTCTTCGGGAGACATTGTCCCATAATGAAGGCTGAAATGAGTGTGGCAGAAATTGGGCATCGACAGTTCATTGGGGTGATTCCGCTTTTGGAATCCGTGACTCGTTCAAGCCCTTCTGTGTGCGGGGATCACAGGCGGCTGCCCATTGAAAGGATTTGCCCTACCAATGCCCTTCGACCCCATAGCCACGGCCCGTTTCACCGCGTCCTGCCCATAGCGGTCGCGCATTTTGTCCATGGCCTGATAGAGTTTGATGGTCTCTTCGCTGTCTCCGAACATGTCGATTTGCTGCCCACCGCTCACTAAATGACTAAGACGCACACCCACCAATCGCACAAGCACTCTGCGATCGTAAAGCTGTTCGAAAAGTTCCATAACGGTGGAAATGAGTGTGTGGTCTGCCGAGGTGTATGGAATGCGTAGTTGGCGACTGTGGGTCTGAAAATCGGAGTAGCGGACTTTGACCGATACGCAGGCCGCCAGCTTGTTGCCATTGCGCAGCTGATAAGCCAGATTTTCGGCCATTGCGCGGATAATGCTCTTGAGTTTCACAAGGTCGGTCGTGTCCTGCTCAAAGGTGCGCTCCAGCGATATGGACTTGCGCTCGCTCCAAGGTTCAACAGGCGCGTTGTCGATGCCTTGGGCTTTTTTCCAAAGCGAGATGCCATTCTTGCCCAGCACACGGTCCATCATTTCGATGGGCATTTCCTGAACGGTCTTCACTTTTTCCACGCCCATGCTGCGCAACAGGCGATAGGTCTGATCACCTACCATCGGAATGCGCTTGACCGATAATGGTGCCAGAAAAGGCTTCTCCATGCCCTCGGGAATCTCGCGGTGGTTGTTGGGCTTGGATTCGCCCGTGCCCACCTTGGCCACCGTCTTGCTGGTAGAAAGCGCAAAGGAAATGGGAAGGCCTGTTTCGCTGATGATGCGTTCGCGCAGCTCCTTTGCCCATTTGTAGCATCCAAAAAAACGGTCCATGCCCGTGGCATCGATGTAAAACTCATCGATGGACGATTTCTCAAAAAGAGGCGAATCTTCCTTGATGATGTCCGTCACTTGATCTGAACACTCGCTGTAGGTACTGCTGTTGCCACGGATCACCACGGCCTCGGGGCACAGCTGACGCGCCATTTTCATGGGCATGGCCGAATGGACACCGAATGCCCGAGCTTCGTAGCTGCACGATGCCACCACGCCACGGTCGGTGATGCCGCCAATGAGCACAGGCTTGCCCACCAAACGGCTGTCCAACCTCCTTTCGCAGGAGACGAAGAATGAGTCCAGATCAAGGTGGATGATGGAGCGGGCCATGCAGTAATGCACAGATGGGGGTAAAGAGTCAGTATTTATTGAGGAATTGGGATGCGAACAACCTTTGACGAATATATGCGCCAAGCAAAATCAAGAATGGCTTGTGAATGCCATTCTAATGAAAAACCATCAAAAAAATATTTAGACAGAAGCAGCATCATGCGGTAAAGAGATGCTCCCAAACCGTAACCTATTTACGGTCAAATAATATTGTATTCAAATTTTCCTAACTATGAAATCAAGCGGTGTTAGACGAATTGTCAATTAATCGATTAATGGTTTTAAGTTCGATTTCGCTAAGATTGCGCCATTGACCGACAGGCATATCGAGAGTTATGTTCATGATTCGAACACGTTTAAGTCGCGTTACCTCAAACCCAAAATATTCGCACATTCTACGTATCTGACGATTCAGTCCCTGAGTTAGAACGATACGAAATTCGAAACGAGATATTTGTTCAATAAAACACTTACGGGTAACGGTGTCCAAAATCGGAACTCCACTGCCCATTTTCTGTATGAAGTCCTTGGTTATTGGCCGATCGACTGTAACGATGTATTCTTTTTCGTGGTTATTTCGGGCTCGGAGAATCTTATTGATGATGTCACCATCGCTTGTAAGCAATATGAGTCCTTCACTCGGTTTGTCGAGCCGGCCAATAGGGAAAATGCGTTTCGGGTGATTTATGAAATCGATAATGTTGTCTTTCTCCACCTTGGTGTCAGTAGTGCAGACAATACCAATAGGTTTATTGAAAGCAATGTAAGTATGCTCCTCTATTGGTGCTGATATCCGATTGCCATCCACGCAAACTTCGTCATTCAAACTAATTCTTGAGCCTAATACTGGCACCATGCCATTGACCGTCACGCGACCCGAATCGATCAGTCTATCAGCCTCTCTACGTGAACAGAAACCGACTTCGGTAAGGTACTTATTGATTCTGACGGATTGAAACTCGCTCATAGATGGCGATTATCGGCAATTACATTAATAGAAGAAAGTTAATTCTGTACCGAATTCTATGCGATCTGACTTTCGGTGAGATCTCTAAGTCAATCTTTGTACTTCTTGTTCACTTCCTCAACACTAGGAAATGTAACGTTCTCATCTCCCGCTTTTCGAGCCCAGCTCAGGTATTTCCCTGTACCATTGCAAGCATAGGCACGTAGCGAATCTTTAGGTGCCATGCCAGAATGCTGAAAACGCCTCCAGGTCTTGTCACTTTCCTGAACACAGACCATTACATCGATACTCTCTGTGCAGGTGTTTCGAAGATGAACCACATAACTGTCCTTCCAATTTGTGCACTGAGAACATTCCTCTCCCCAACCCGAACGGAATTTCTGCACACAATCTGCATAGTCCTGAGGTTCGAAGATCTGAAACGATGAGAATGCTATTGCAAATACGCCTAAAATGCTGATTGCTTTGAACATGCGACTTTCTATTTACACTGATTGTTTTTGAGAATTATCTTAGCCTCTTCGTTACCCATTTTTCTGGAGATGTTCC
>JBFYQB010000148.1:0-3329 GCA_041302955.1 Flavobacteriales bacterium | reverse complement strand
GTACATACCGAAAAGCGTGAGCACCATCGATTCGTTAGGATTGACGATGAAGAATCCAATGGCGAGCAGTGTCCATAGTGCGAAGCCGAGGAGCCAGACAGGCATTCCTGCTTGCAGCGCAAGGAGCACGTTGGCCGTTGCAGCGACCAATAGTACGGGCAGTACGATCCAACCCGATAGCGTCTTTTCAAGTTTCTCTGTTTTCATGATTCGAGGTTTAATTTGATTGCACAATGATATCACTTTAATTTGAATCGATCGAAAAAAAATCCCGTCAGAAATTTCGGACGGGATTTTTTCAAGAAAGGATATTCAATTCAGCTCAGCACGAACTTGATAGGCAGGGTCATTTGCACACTTACCAGCTGGCCATCTTGCTCTCCTGGTGTCCAAGCTTTCAGGGACTTCACCACGCGGAGTGCCTCGGCATCCAATTCGGGATGCACCGACTTCGCCACTTCCACATCATCGACCTTGCCATCGGCACCTACAACGAATTGAACGAACACGGTTCCTTCAACGCTGTCGGCCTTTGCAGATTCCGGAAACTGGATGGATGCTCCGAGTTCAGTAGCCAGCGCTTGGAAACCACCCGGATACTCGGGCATTTTTTCCGCTTGGGTCAGCGCTTTTTCCACTTCGTTTGGCGCCACGTCCACCTGCGGTTTAGCGCAGGACGAAGCCAAAACAATGACCGTTGCCAACGGCAGAAGCAGTGCATAACGCACCAAGGCTATTCGGTTGGTTTTCTCTTTGTACATCATGGTAATTCGGTTTTTAAGGTTTAACGGATGGGAAAAACTATTCACTGGAAAGAGGTCTGTGCGCAGACCGAACAACTGTGCCATCTGTAAGTGCGCATATTTCTCACGGCCAATGGAGTGTAAGGCCTCGTCATCGGCCATGTATTCATGCAACGCTTGTAAGTCTCGCTGCACGAATAGAAGCAGCGGATTGAACCAGAACACAATGCGCAACAGACCAATACATAGCACGTCCAGACTGTGCCATTGGCGCACATGCACCAGTTCATGGCGCAAAATCACATCGGCATCTATACCATCGCAGTCTAACGGAATATGTATGATGCCGAAGAAAGAGAACGGCCCAGCATCGGCAGAGCGGTATACGGCCACACCGCAAACGCGAGATTTCAAGGATCTGCTTATGATCCGCCAAACGTTAAAGAATGCCTCCGACTGATAGGCCAACATCAATAATGCTCCTGCAAAATATCCAATTGCAAGCCATGTCCAGCTTTCGCTGACCACCTGTATAACCTGCACTGCCTGCGAAATAGTGACTTCTGGCAGTTGCATACCTATTACTTCTTGGGTAGTAGTTCCAGCAGGTACGAACGGGGCAATTACGGCAAGTGCGGTGCCGAACATGAGATATGCACGGTTGCACCAATGCAACGTGTTGCCATGCAAAAACAGACGATAGGCAACCCAAACCAGCAAAACGCCAGCGTTGGCCAGCAGCGCATATCTCACAAATTCGCTCATTGTTGTTGTTTTTTAGCCTCGATGATCTGCATAAGCTGGTCCATCTCTTTCACCGTCATATCGTTGTCCCGAACAAAAAAGGATACCAGATTCTTGAACGAGCCATCGAAGTAGTTGTCCACCAAGCGGCCTGCTGTGTATTTGGTATAGGCTTCCTTGCTGATGAGCGGGAAATACTGGTGCGTTTTGCCGAAGGCCTGATAGCCCACAAATTCCTTTTTCTCCAAAATGCGCACAATGGTGCTCACGGTGTTGTAGGCAGGCTTTGGTTCTGGGAGTTGCTCCATAAGGTCTTTGACGAATGCCCTTTCGAGGTTCCACAGGATGTGCATCACCTGTTCTTCTGCTTTGGTAAGTTCTTTCATGCAGCAAATATATAACTATGTTTTTAGTTGTATAACTATGTGATTAGTTTTTAAGATTAATTAAGTGGAAAAGCAGAAAGAATCTCATCGCAACCCAGCTTTCTATACATCCTATATATGTGTCGGCTTTCTTTGCCCCATGAAAAAGACCGCCATCATTACAGGTGCCAGTGCAGGTATTGGGGAAGCGACCGCCCGCGCATTGGCCAGCGAAGGATTCAACCTCATTCTCACAGCAAGACGAAAAGACCGCTTGGATGCACTAAAAGCGGAGCTGACCTCAAAAAATCCCATTACTGTGCGCACCTACGCACTGGATGTTCGCGAACGCGAGGCCGTTGCGCTCTTTATCACTGCAATAGAAAAAGAAAAGATAGATGTATTAGTGAACAATGCTGGCCTTGCCGCTGGCCTAAGTCCGCTGCACGAAGGCAGCATGGACGATTGGGAGCAAATGATAGATACCAATATAAAGGGACTGCTCTATGTGACCCGGGGCATTGCGCCCATGATGGTGCAACAGGGCGATGGTCATATCATCAATATAGGGTCCATTGCCGGGCGTGAGGTCTATCCCAACGGTAACGTGTATTGCGCCACCAAACATGCCGTGCATGCTTTGAGTGAAGGATTGCGAAGGGAGCTTTATGACAAGGGTATCAAAGTGACCAACATTGCACCCGGACTGGTAGAAACCGAATTCTCGATGGTGCGGTTCAAAGGGGATAGTGCGCGGGCATCGCAGGTCTATGCCGACATCGAACCACTAACTGCTGTGGACATAGCCGACTGCATCCTTTTCTGCGTCACCCGTCCTGCGCATGTCAATATCGCAGATATGCTGGTGCTGCCCACGTGTCAAGGGGCAAGCACGATGGTGAAACGGGGGAAATAGGAAGCCAGGGTGGTGCGGTAGGATCGCTAGCAGGTGAAGCCTACCTCACTTTCCACCTTCGAAGATGCTCACATCCACATCCACGTAGTAGGGGAATTTCATCAGATATTCCACACCTTCGGCAGCGGTCTTCTCTCCGAAGAGCACATCGTAGATGGTCTCGGTGAGCGGGGCACGCACCCCGAGGTGGTTGCTCATGGCTCGGGATATCTTCACAGTGTTGATGCCCTCAGCCACCTCTTCCATGTCGGCAATGATGTCGGCCAGTTTCTCGCCCTTGGCAATGCGGTAGCCCACACTGAAGTTGCGGCTATTGGGGCTTGAACTTGTGGCGATAAGGTCTCCAACTCCCGCCAGGCCTAAGAATGCCTGCAATCCGCCACCAAGGTTCTTGCCAACATGCACCATTTCCACAAGGCCGCGGCTGATGAGCAGGGCTTTTGCATTCTCGCCATAACCGAGGCCATGCAAGGCTCCGGCCGCAATGGCGATCACGTTCTTGAGCACGCCCGCTATCTCCACTCCTACCCTATCGTGGCTGCTGAACACTTGGAAATTACG
>JBFYQB010000147.1:0-3343 GCA_041302955.1 Flavobacteriales bacterium | reverse complement strand
ATCCACCATGGCCTGAGCGATCTCTGGATTTCGGCCCTTTGCTTCGGCAGTTGCCCGCATAGTGCTACGCATGTAACTCTGATACTTGTCGGGCATTTCGCTTCCGGTCTGGTCCACTACGGTGGCAGCACCGATGTTGGCACCCTTGCGCATGAAAATGCTGTCGCACGCTATGGAGATGAGTGCCCCTGCCGATGCTGCATTGTTGTCGATGAACACCCAGACCGGAATGTCGCTGTTCAAGATGCGGGTGCGCATCGAGTCGGCATGCAATACCATGCCTCCATAAGTGTTCATGTGCAGTAGAATAAGGTCGGCATCCCATGATTCGGCCTCGGCAAATGCCTTCTGCATCTTGCGCCAGATGGGTGGGCCTATCTCCTCCTTGACCTCAAAGGTGTACACTTTGCTGATGGGTGTTTTCTGGGCCAGTGCAGAGATGGACAATGCCACAAAGGCCATAAGCAGTAGGAGGGTTCTCATGCGATGCAAGGTAAGCAGTAGAATTGAAAGCAACTGGTGCCTATTGAATGCGCATCCATTTTTGAAGAGTGCTTTACGTTTTCACGGACGGGTACTCGTTTTCTGAAAATGAGTTCGCAATCCAACTGGACGGATAATCGAAATGCGAAAACGGATGTTCAATCGTGCCAGACGAATACCCGAACACTGAAGACGGCAATTCCTTTACGGCATATCAGGTGCATGAAGGTGGACGAATGTCAAAGAGCGGAATGAGCCTAAGGGCGTGCAAGGGGACAAAACACTAAGACAGAAAAACGTGGTAACCTCGTTTGAAGGAAAGACAAGATTCATTCACACCGCAGTTTTAGTGCGGAGTGTGGCACTCGTAAGTAATGAACGAGGTTCCGAACGCATCGCCCGAGGTGGTGCTATAGTAGATTTCACGCACTTTATCGTCACTGTCTTTGTCGTAGACAATCTTCAAGGTCTGGCCCATGGCCGAATGACTGTCGAAGGTCTTGAGCAGGTCGGTGGAATACATCATGGCAATATTGGCAGCAAGTGGTTGATAGAGCAGCGCAACGTTGCCCATACCCAAATAGAATGATGAGCGTTGCCCTCCAAAATATTCACAATCGATGGTGCTCTCCGTGCCAATGAATCTGACAGGGTTGCCTCCAGTCCATTGGATGGTCACTGAACCGTTGACGCCCATCACGGGCTCCTGACCAGAGATGTTGATCAAGTTGCCCTCGTTGTTGTAAACGAAAGTAAGATCGCCTGTTTCAGAACCATCGGTGTCGGAGAACACAACATGGGTCATATCGCCTGCTGCATTAAGATCGACCTCTGCGGTCTGAGTCAATTGCTGGCCATTGTAGTAATCTATGAAGGCCATGCCATTGTTGTAGGTCACCTCCATGAGTCCACTTGGCTGCTGCGGCATGCTGAAGCTCATGGTCAGTACACGGTCATACTGGTCGTAACTAATAGTGGTGGTAGATGCATTGTCCACTTCCACCTTGCTTACCAGACAATGGTCGCCATACTGGTCATCATTATACTTGTCATCATCACAGCCTATAGATAAAAGAAGCAGGGTAGGTATGAGGATGAGCGAGAGGCGTTTCATGGGGGAGCTGGATTGCATGGCAAGAATATCAGGACTGGAGCGGAAGTGGCATGAGGCGGGTTATCACAGTTGCTGATATTCCTCATTAGCAGACAGGATAGATTCAAGAATCTTGGTGATGCGCGAAAACCATTGGCAATACAGTCATTCAATCGTAGTTTGGTGTATTCATGTTAAAACTGTTTCGGGTTTAGCTATTCTTCGGTATTTTAATTCATGTTTCACTTTGTTCATTCCTCACCGAACATTCACATCTTTGCGGCCTCATCTCTCAAACATTCTCAATCTCTCTCAATGAAAAGAAAGTACAACCGCCCGACCTTGACAAGGGTCAAAATCGATGCAGACATCTCTATGGTCATGATGTCGCCTTTCGGCCCTGGCAGCGATCCAGAGGCAGGAATCTTCAAAAGCCTCAGCCCACTGAAGTGGTTGCGTTGATTAACGCCAATCTGATACCATGAAACATCAACGGCCCGCTAAGGGCCGTTGATGTTTCATGAGGTTTCGTTTGCGGAATATTCCTTGCCCATCCTGCGCTCAATGATGCATATTTGCAATCATGCCACAGGTTTATCCGTTCCATTATCCACCAGAGACCGATCAGTTCTTCGTGCGGCCCATCACACCGGCCGACCGCGATGTGATGGCACGGGGTTTTGCCGAACTCAGCGTTCAGTCGCGCTACATGCGGTTCTTTCAGAGTCTTGCCCGCCTCAGCGATTATCAGCTGGACCACCTTACCCGTCCCGATGGCACCACGCATGTGGCCTGGGGTATTCTTGATGCCACGGGCAAAGATGACCGAGGCATAGGCGTTATGCGGTTCATCCGGCTCAAGGACGACCCGACCGTGGCCGAGACCGCCATCACCATCATAGACCGTTATCAGCGCATGGGCCTGTCCTATGTGGCCTTCTGCGTGCTCAACATATTGGCTCACAGGGCTGGGGTGCAGCGCTTTCGGCACCATGTGTTGCACGGTAACCATTTTGTGCTCGAAACGCTAGAGGTGCTGGGTATTCTGAGCAGCACAATGGAGGGAGGAGTCCACATTATTGAAACGGCCGTCATTGCTGGGCATCTGGCCGTTCCAGACCGGCCACAGTTGCAGCGCCTGCGCTTTGTGATGCAGCAGGTGGAGGAGCTGATGCTTTCACCCGAGGCCGAATAGGTGCGCTATCTGGGACATTTGTGGCTCCATTTTCTATTTTCCCCAAAGAGCCACCATGGTTCAGTAAACTTGCACCTCCCAACTTAGCAAAGCGTTCTCACTGCGGAACGCAGTAATCATCACTATTCACTAATCAATATACAATGCCCAAGGCCCTCATCATCGATGACGAACGCGCCATCCGCAGCGCCATCCGCGAGATACTCGAATATGAAAAGATAGAGGTGGATGAGGCCGAGGACGGCCTGCAGGGTGTGGTCAAGGTGAAGGGCGGCAAGTATGACGTCATCCTCTGCGACATCAAGATGCCCAAGATGGACGGCACCGAGGTGCTCGACCGCATCATCCTCCTCGCGCCCGACACCCCCGTGGTGATGATCAGCGGCCATGGCACCATCGAAACGGCTGTAGATGCCCTGAAGCGCGGTGCCTACGACTACATCCCCAAGCCGCTGGACCTCAACCGCCTGTTGGTATCCGTCCGCAATGCCTTCGACCGTGCCAATCTGGTCACCGAGGCCAAAGTGCTGCGCAAGAAAGTGGGGCAGAGCAAGGGCTACGAGATGATCGGG
>JBFYQB010000146.1:0-7227 GCA_041302955.1 Flavobacteriales bacterium | reverse complement strand
CATCGGCCTGAATGGCTTCGGCCAACTCATTGAGTCGTGGCTGCACCTGCAAGAGTGCGAGGTTCAGATCATAGCTGATGGCCAAGAAAGTATAGGTGTCGCTCGTGAGGAAATCCTCGGTGAGGTCTTCTCCATCGGCAGTGAGGATGGCAAAGTCAAGAATCTTGGCCTCTACGCCTTTCTCCACCACCTCTGTGCGCGAATCGATATACTCGTACTTGTCCTGATAATTCTCTGGGAATTTCTCAAACTCTTCGTTCTCGCCTGTGGCCTTGTTCTTCAGGATGTAGAAATACTTGAGCTTGTCGGGGATTCCCTGCATCTGCTCGGCAATGCTCTTGCCCTCGGCATAGGCCATGAAATCTTTCACTGGCAGATAGCTATAGGTATAGAACGAAAAGAAACCCATGCCAAGGAACGCCAATGATGTGACGATCATCGGGGCTTTGATGTGCTCCACAAGGCGGATGCCGAAGAAAAGCAGGAACACGGCCAGTGTGAAATTGAATGGGAAGTACCACTCCAGCCCACTGCTCATTTTAAGCATCACCAGCAGACCTATGGCGGCCAGCACAAAATCGTTGATGCCTGTTTCGGTGAGTGAGATGGATTTTTGACGGATGAAAATGATGAGGATGAGCACCAAGAGCACCACATCCTTATAGAAACTCTCCCAAGCGGTCAATGGAATGGCATCGCCAAAGCAGCCGCAGGTCTTCACAATCTCGAAATAGGCCGAGGCGAAGGTGAGTGCGGTGAAAAACAGGATGAGCAACAGCAGCAGCCAGCTCACAATACGCGTCTTGAAGCGGGTGATGATGGCCACACCAAGCACCACTTCCAATATCACGATGAAGATGGCCTGAGGCAGCGCATAGTCCTTGAGGAAATGGAACATCGGCTCGAGGAAGCCGGCATACTTGCCCAACTTGGCAAATTCCTCGAAGTATTCCTCCAGTTTATAACTGAATCCCAACGGGTCGTTGGCCTTTACAATGCCCGAGAAGATGAACAGGATGCCCACCGCATAGCGGGCGAAATCGGTAATGATGGTCAGTATTTTCTTCATGTCTTATTGAATTAGCTAATCGGCAAATTGGCCGAGGTTTAATTTCCGCTCAACTTGATGAGGGCGAACATGGCATAGTTCACCATGTCGTAGAGGTTGGCATCCACGCCTTCCGATATCTCCGTACGGCCTTGGTTGTCCTCCATTTGTTTGATGCGATGTATCTTGACGAGGATCAGATCGGTGAGCGAACCGATGCGCATGTCGCGCCACGCCTCGCCATAGTCGTGATTCTTGCGCTCCATAAGCGCCTTGGCCTCTTGCAAGTAGTGGGTGTAGAGGCGTTGGGCCTCTTCGGTGGTCAGGTCGGGTTCGGTGGCTGCGCCTTTCTCCAGTTGGATGAGACCCATGATGCTATAATTGACCAGCCCGACATATTCCGGACGGATGCCCTCGCCCACCTTGCTCACGCCCTTTACCTCCAGACTACGGATGCGGTTGGCCTTGATAAAGAGCTGATCGGTGATGCTCGAAGGCCGCATGATACGCCACGAAGCCCCGTAGTCCTTCATCTTGCGGATGAACACATCGAAGCACTCGGCTGCAGCTTGGTCGTACTGCGCACTGGTGTCAGACATCTTTGCTGTAGGTGTAATTTCGGCCATTGATGGGCGGCAAATTTAGTCTTTTGAAAAGGACGCGGACATTGAATTGCCGCGGGCGGATGCTGACACTGGAAGCCCCCGTGGTGATGGGCATTCTGAACCTGACACCCGACAGTTTTCATGATGGTGGAAGGTTCCATTCCTTGGACCATGCGCTGAGCCACACCGCACAAATGCTGGCCGAGGGTGCCACCATCATCGACATGGGCGCCTACAGCAGTCGCCCCAATGCCGACCACATCAGCGAAGAGGAAGAGCTACAACGCCTGCTACCGCCCTTGAAAGCAGTGCGCGAGGCATTTCCACAGGCGTTCCTCTCCATCGACACCTTCCGAAGCCACGTGGCCCAGAAGGCATTGGACGAAGGTGTGGACATCATCAACGATATCTCGGGCGGAAACCTCGACCCGGCTCTGCCCGCCATGGCCGCCCGCCACCACGCACCCTACATCTGCATGCACATGCCGGGCAGCCCACAGACCATGCAGCAGAACTTATCGGAAGGCCCTGTGGTGCCAGAGATTCTCAAGTTCTTCTCCCATAAAATAGCTGCCTTGCGTGCCGATGGCCTACACGACATCATCCTCGACCCCGGTTTCGGCTTTGGTAAGACGGTGGCGCAGAACTATGAACTGGCGCGGCACCTGCCAGAACTGGGCATGTTCGGCTGTCCAGTTCTTGTGGGCATATCGCGCAAGAGCATGCTGAACCGCGTGCTGGGCACCACGCCCGCCACGGCCCTCAACGGCACCACTGCACTGCACGCCCTGCTGCTGGAGCGCGGTGCCGACATCCTCCGCGCCCATGATGTGCGCGAGGCCGTGGAGGCGGTGAAGGTGCATAGGGCAGTGCAGGGGTAGCAAGAAGAAGCCCCGCCACATCTCCAAGGCTGGATGGGCTTATCCGAACCTTTCAACAGATCGCCTTCAGCATCCCACGGGTGTCGCGTGGACTCCCACGCACCGATCGTCCCGAGACCACAATGATCCGTGGCATCCCACGGGTGATCCGTGGAAGTCCACGGATGATCCGTTGGAGGAACGGAGCCTCCGTGGGTTCCCACGCGCGTTCCGTGGGAGTCCACGCATTGATCGTGCCGAGACCATTGCCTTCCGTGGGAGTCCACGCACCGATCGTGCCGAGACCACGACCCTCCGTGGGAACCCACGCGAGGTCCGTGGGAACCCACGGATGGCCTGATGGTGGGTACCCTACTCTTTGTAGGAGCCTCAACATGGATAGAGTATTCCCTGAAATATTTTCGGAAAGCCACACGGGTTGCGTGGCACCAGATGTTCAGTTCAGCGCCAAGGAAGAATCCGGTCATTTGCCTGTGACATGGATTCATCATCAATAAGAACAAGCAATTCAACTTTCCATTGCTCCATTTTCAATTCCCCTGATTCCCACTGCCCCCTCCCCTATCTTCGCGCCCATGATAGAAGCGCGCAGCATCCGCAAGAACTATGGCACCCTCGAGGTGCTGAAGGGCGTTGACCTGCGCATTGCCAAGGGCGAGGTGGTGAGTATTGTGGGCGCTTCGGGGGCCGGCAAATCGACCCTGCTGCACATCATCGGCACGCTGGACAGGGCCGATAGCGGCACACTGCATATAGATGGTGTGGAAGTGGGCGCCCTGCGCGACCAGAAGCTGTCGCTGTTCCGCAACCAGAAGATCGGGTTCGTGTTCCAGTTCCATCATCTGCTGCCGGAGTTCACCGCCTTGGAGAACGTTTGCATCCCGGCCTATATAGCCGGCACACCCGACAAAGAGGCACAGGAGCGAGGGCTGGAGTTGTTGGGATTTCTCGGCCTGAGCCAACGGGCACACCACAAGCCATCGGAGCTATCGGGTGGCGAGCAGCAGCGTGTGGCCGTGGCCCGCGCACTGATGAACCGCCCTGCCGTGGTGCTGGCCGATGAGCCTTCGGGCAACTTGGACAGCGCATCGGCCAAGGAGCTGCACCGCCTCTTTTTCGAACTGCGCGACCGCTTTCAACAGACCTTCGTCATCGTTACCCATAATACCGAACTGGCCGACATGGCCGATAGGAAACTGGTGATGGTGGACGGGGCAATTAGCAATGAGGGCAATTAGAACAATATGCGAATTAGAGCAATAAGCGAATTAGAGCAATTAGCGCAATATGCGAATGGGCTTATATAGAGAAATTAGAATAACCTCACCACCACCAGAGTCATCAATTCGCATATTGCCCACATTCGCTTATTACCCACATTCGCATATTGCTCTAATTCGCTAATCTGTTAAACAAAGAAATGCAAGCCGACCACACCATCACCCCTACCCTGCTGGGCAACCGCACCAGTTTCCGATCTCCGTTCTTCGACCGTTTCACGCTGCGCACGGCCCCACAGCCGCTGCAACTGACGGACGAGATCGCCAAGGACTTCCTCTTCCCCACGCTATACAACCATGTGACGTGCGCCATCGGCATCTTCATGTGCAACTATGACAAGGCCAAGGCCATGCTGCCCCATCCCGACATGCGACCTGTGCGGATGCCCGGTGGAAGGGCGGTGGTCATCTTCTCGTGCTACGAATACAAGGAGGTGCTGGGCATGAAACCCTACAACGAGATCGCCATGACCATCCCGATGCTGATGGGCAAAGGCATCGACATTCCTGTGCTGCCGCTGGTGATGAAGGCGTTCAAGAACTTCGGCTATCATGTGTTCTCCATGCCCGTCACTTCGCTGGAGAACCAACTGCGCGGCACCCGCATCTGGGGCATTCCCAAGGTGGTGGAGCGGATAGACATCACTGTGGATGACACGCACAGCACCACCGTTGCCTTTGACGATGCTGGCCGCGAGTATTTCCGGCTTTCCATCCCTACCAACGGAACGAAGCAACACTTTGACGAGACGGGCCATCTCTATTCGATGCTCAATGGCAAGGTGCTGAAGGCGCAGACCAATTTCAAAGGCGACTTTGCGGTGAACAAGAACATGGGACTGCTTTTCAGCAAGGGCAAGAAGGCCGACAAGCCGCTGCTCACCCTTGGCGATTCGCCACGCTCAGAGATGCTCAAAGCGTTGGAGCTGGAGGAATGCGCCTTCCAGACCCGCCATTGCAAGGGCATGGAGGCGTGTTTCGATCTGCCGATGTGATGCAAGACATGTTTTCAACCCCTGAAAACGGAAATGAACAGCGTATTTTTTCTTCCAAGTTTTCGTGGCAAGTTCATGTAAATGAATCTCTCCCATTCTAATTCCCAATTGAAAAAAACCGTTCTTCTATTCGTCCTGATACCATTGCTTTGGTCAGGCTGTGGCATGCCCTTCAAGGCATTCTTCCTCCTCACGCCCGACCACAAGGACGTACACCGCATGCCCGCTAAGGAGCTAAAGGCCCCACAGGTTCCGTTCCAATTCCACGAAAGTGCAGACAAGTCCCTTGGCAAGCGGCTCAAGATGAACGTATGGGCGCCCCTCGTGCCCGTTACTCGCAATCTCGATCAGATACTGGAGTGGTATCCCAACCAGGCGTTCGTCATCATCCGCAACGATACCGTGCTGTATGAAAAATACCGCGAGGGCGATCCATCCGCGCAGCATCCCTCCTACTCTGTGGCCAAGTCGTTCACCTCGGCCCTCGTGGGTTTTGCCTTGCAGGACGGGTTATTGGGCTCCATCAACGACCCTGTGGCCAAGTATCTGCCCGGTATCTGCGATGACCCACGTTATGCCAAGGTGACGCTGCAACACCTGCTCAACCACACTTCGGGAATGGAACATTCGCTCACCATCGATGGGCTGCTCTATTATGGAAATGATCTGGAGAAAGGCTTCCAGCACATGAAGTTCGTGCACGAGCCAGGCACTAATCAGGCCTACATGAACGTCAACATTCTGCTGCTGGGCTTCGTTCTGGAAAAAGTGACCGGTGCACCGCTAAGCACCTACATGCAACAGAAACTGTGGACACCGCTGGGCATGGAATACGATGCACGTTGGAGCACCGACAAGCACGACCGCATCAAGCCCTATTGCTGCCTTCAGGCCGCTGCCCGCGACTATGCCAAACTGGGCCGCCTCTACATGCACAAGGGCGAATGGCAGGGCCAGCAACTGCTCAACCGCGATTGGGTCGAGCAGTCCATAGCCCGCGACACCACTGCGGGCGGCACATTCGGCTACCACAACTGCTGGTATATCGGCTACGAGCCCTTCGGAGATTTCATCGCCATCGGGCTATACCGCCAGCATCTGTATGTCTATCCCGAAAAGGGTATCGTCATCGTGGCGCTTAACCGCAGACCCCATGGCAAGGAAGAGAAGAAGTTCAACTTCGAGGATTTCCTTCACCAGATCGTGGATCAGCTCTGATTCCCTACTTGATCGGGATGACAATGCTCGAACCCTGAAACTCCATCTGACCGAAAATCTTGGAGCGGTTTCGATTCCAATGTTTCTTGTGAATGATGTAGCTCGTAATGTCGAACAGCAATAGGAATGCGCCCTGCATCATGATGGAATTGCCCATGCCTTTGAGCAATGCCTCCTGCTTCTGTGGCCGTCCATCCCCAAACTGCTGCATCCAAGCTCCCGTGCCGATATAGGCAAAATCCAATCCGAAGTTGATGAGATAGGTGGTCTCGATCTTGCGCTGCTCGCTGAAGGTGGTGGCAATGTCATAGCTCTTATTCATCCGCTTGCGCGCTGCGATGAACGATGGGATGGCTATGGCCACATTCACCGTGTTCCAATAGATGTTCATCTGATGGAAATAGTTGGCCTCAGAGCCAAAGGGAGTGGTGAGCACACCGGCCAATCCTCCCGCCATGTTGCCCAGTCCCCAACTGCCCAGCACTAGCATGTTGGTCCGGGTGATGGCGTTGCGCTCTCGGTTGTAACCGTCAATAAGGGTCATGTCCTGCGCGGTGGTGGGTAGGCACATGATCAGCAAAAGCAGAATGACAGAAGCAATTCTCATGATCGGTGTTTTTTTTAGTCAGGACATAAACAGCTGATAGGCCGATCGGGTTCCCATTTGAAGCCTCAAAGGAAAAAGAAAAGGGCCGTTCCTTGCGGAACAGCCCTTCTTCATATCCAAGGATACGGGGGAATTACATCATTCCGCCCATGCCGCCCATTCCTCCGGGCATGCCACCTCCTGCACCTGCGCTCTCGTCCTTCTCATCAGCAAGCACACACTCTGTGGTAAGGATCATGCTAGCGATGGACGCTGCATTCTCCAAAGCCACACGGCTCACTTTCGTAGGGTCGATAACACCTGCTGCGTAGAGGTTCTCATATTGGTCAGAGAAAGCATTGTAACCGAAGTCGCCTTTGCCTTCTTTCACCTTCTGAACGATGATGCTGCCTTCCAGACCTGCGTTGGCAACGATCTGACGCAATGGCTCTTCAACCGCTCTGCGTACGATCTCGATGCCGGTCTTCTCGTCTGCATTCACAGCTACAAGCTTGTCAAGTGCGACTACCGCACGGATGTAGGCAACACCTCCACCAGGAACGATACCTTCTTCAACAGCAGCACGTGTGGCATGCAATGCATCGTCCACACGG
>JBFYQB010000145.1:0-6273 GCA_041302955.1 Flavobacteriales bacterium | reverse complement strand
CCAATATCTGCACGAATTGCTTGGGATAGTCCTGATGCACAAGGTCGGTAAGGCATTGCACGATGTGCTGCTCCTCGTTGCGTGCGGGTACCAGCACCGTCACCGATACGGGAATCACTGTGTTGTCTGCCGCCCGGAGCCGTTGCCATCCCTGCCCCAACCGCCACAGCATGGCCACGTAGGCCACGATGATCAGAAGGATGATGCCGGAGAGGAGAAGCATATCAGACCTACTTCTCCTTCCTAAAGAACTTCAATCCGAAGATGGTCACTACTCCGAACAGCGCAGGTATCACCAGATTGATGAGCCACAGCACCGCGCTGGCACTGAGTATGCCCGACACATTGTCCGACACCTGCGAGAGGAAATAGACCGCCACCGATCCGCGGGTCACCACCTCTGTGATGGCGATGGTCGGGATGCCCGTCATGATGAAATACGTCATCGCGATCATCATCAGCGCTTCCCCATAGTTCACATCCACCGAGAATACCCGAAGTAGAATGACGAACTGCAAGGTGAAGATGAAATAGCGGCCCATGCTGGCCAGCAGCACCCGCAGCAACGATTGGGGCGAATGCTGCGCAAATATGTTCACATGTCGCATCACCGACTTGGGAAGGCGCAGCTTGCGGAGCACGGCCGATAGCAGTCCAGTATGAAGAAATAGCAGCACCAATATGGCGCAAAGCACGAAGATGCCCACCTGCACATAGAGGAATTGTCCGGCAGAAAGTGGCCCAAGCCCTTCGAAGCGCGGCACATAGAACGATGCCGCCATGAGGCCCGCAATGATGGTCACGGTGAGCTGCGCATAGCTGCCCACCACGGTGAGGAGCACGGCATCAATGCGGTCGGCCTTGTCAAGATGAAACACACGCCCGCCATATTCGCCCACGCGGTTCGGAGTGAAGAACGCCACCGTAACGCCCGAACAGATGGCCTTCAGCGACCGCCAGAACGTGATGTTCTCTATGGAAGCGATGAGCACACGCCACTTGTAGGCCTCCAAACTCCAGTTCAGCACCATGGCCAGCAGTAGCACTGCGAGCGCGGCCAGTTGTGGGGTGTGGAACAGAAAGAGGCTGTCCTCCAGCAGGTCTGACGTGTCTTCCTTCCGCTTCAGTTCGCGGATGATGAAGAGCACGGCAAGCACGGCCATCACGATCTTGATGACAAAGGCAAACTCCCGCTTACGGAACTGAAAGGGCATGGCGTGAATTACCAAAAAAAAAGGACGGGGAACAGCCCCATCCTTTTTCATGCAGAGATGCGGAGTTGATTATCCGCGTTTATCGATCGGAACGTATGGACGCTCGGTGGCGCCAGTGTAGATCTGACGCGGACGGCCGATAGGCTCCTTGTTGGCGATCATCTCTTTCCACTGTGCGATCCAACCTGGCAGGCGGCCCATGGCGAACATCACCGTGAACATGTCTGTGGGTATGCCAATGGCCTTGTAGATGATACCGCTGTAGAAGTCAACGTTCGGGTAAAGCGAGCGCGAGATGAAGTACTCATCGTGCAGCGCCACTTCTTCAAGTTGCTTGGCAAGGTCGAGGATCGGGTCGTTCACACCAAGTTTGGCCAATACATCGTCACATGCCTTCTTGATGATGGTGGCGCGTGGGTCGAAGTTCTTGTAAACGCGGTGTCCGAAGCCCATGATGCGGAACGGGTCGTCCTTGTCCTTTGCCTTGTCGATCCACTTCTGCAGACCGCCACCGTCTCTTTGGATCTGCTCCAACATCTCAATCACCGCTTGGTTGGCACCGCCATGCAGCGGTCCCCACAATGCAGATGCACCAGCAGAGATGGTAGAATACAGGTTCGCTTTGGACGAACCAACGATGCGGACAGTAGAAGTAGAACAGTTCTGCTCGTGGTCGGCATGAAGGATCAACAACAGATCCAAAGCGCGCACAACAACCGGATCTGGCTCATACTCCTCAGTAGGCATCGAGAACATCATGTTCAGGAAGTTCTCGCAGTAGTTGTATTTGTTCTGCGGATAGACCACCGGATGCCCAACAGAATTCTTGTGCGACCAAGCAGCGATGGTGCTGATCTTGGCCATCAGGCGGATGATCGTAAGATCAACGGCAGAATCCTCACGGTCTGGATCCAAGCTCTCTGGATAGAACGTGGAAAGCGCGATCAGATTGGACGAAAGCACGCCCATCGGATGAGCCTTGCTTGGGAATGCTTCGAAGAACTCGCGCATATCCTCGTGGATGAGGGTGTGGCGGGTTATCTTCTGCGACCAACGGTCAAGCTCCGCCTTGGTAGGCAGTTCACCGTAGATAAGCAAGTAGGCCACCTCGAGGAAGGTCGATTTCTCGGCCAACTGCTCGATAGGATAGCCACGGTAGCGCAGAATGCCAAGTTCACCGTCAAGGAAGGTGATGTCGCTGGTAGTGGCACCTGTGTTCTTGTAGCCGCTGTCTATTGTGATGTAGCCGGTCTTGGCCCTAAGCGAGGTGATATCAATCGCTTTCTCGTTCTCAGATCCCGTAACAACTGGGAATTCGTAGGTCTCGTTTCCAAGGGTAATCTTGGCAGTCTCGCTCATGGTATTCGTGTAAAAAGTTTGGGTGGAAATCGTGGCGCGATAATACGAAAAAACGAAGTGTCTAGAAGGAGATGGACTTGCTTTGACCTTTGTTTAAGCGTAATCTAATCTGGTTTATCACCGCGATCGGAGTTTGAACGTCAGTTGCTGACAAAAGTTCGCGTGTAATGCATTAATTTGTTGCTTAGTTCAAAACACATCGCCTCATGAGACCATTATTCCTTGCCCTCCTGTTCCCATTTGTATGTTCCGCTCAGACCGAACTGCAACAGACCCATTGGGCAGTATTCTTTGAGCGGGATATTCCGGTTGAAAGCCGTTTGCAGGTGCTTGCAGATTGTGGTGTTCCGTCAAATGGTGTTGAGCATTTCGTTACCACTCCTGTTTCTGTAGTGCCGGTGCAGGAGGCAAGTGCACAGTTGGCATTGAACCACGCTGCCATAAAGCATGTGGCTCCTTTCTATATGAACCATCAAGGAAAGTTCATCACTTATAGATCTTCCTTCTTTGTGAAATTGAACATGGGCCAGAACCCGGACGAAGTTCATGCATTGGCGCAACGGTTAGGTGTGCGGGTGCTACCGCCCGACCCGCTGATGCCCAATATCATCAAGCTCGAAACATCGCGCACGGGAGTTTCCCCAATTGATGCCGTCAATGCATTCAAAGCAACAGGTGCTTTTGCCATTGTATCTCTTAACTTGATGCATACCGTTGCCGATTGTTCCGTGGATGACCCATTGTTCAGCCGTCAATGGAACCTCAGGAATGAGGGCACTTCCTTGCAGGGAAATGGCACTGCCGGAGCAGATATGGATGTGGAGGCCGCTTGGGACATAACAACAGGCAGTCCGGATATAAAGATCGCCATCCTCGACAGCGGAGTCGATACGCTGCATCCTGATCTGGTTGGAAAGTTGATGCCCGGTTTTGATGCCATGGCAGAGCCCGATAGTGCGGGCACCGATGGTTATCCAACGCCTACATATTCGCAGGATGGGCATGGAACAGCATGTGCCGGTATTGCAGCGGCCTCTGGAAATAACAGTATTGGCTTAGCAGGTGTATGCCTTGATTGCAGCATTATTCCGGTCAGGGTGTTCTCTTATCAGGACCTTGGCGGTTCCATTCAGCCATTTTCAAACACAGAGAGTTTTATACGCGGCATAAACTGGCAATGGCAGGTGGCTGATGCCGATGTGTCGAGCAACTCTTGGGGCGTCCCCGACTTTCTTCTTGCTTTTTTCCCAGGTGGCGACCTGCTGGTGAATGATGCCATTGATGCGGCAACAACGCAGGGTCGGGATGGCAAAGGACTGCCGATGTTGTTCTCCAGTGGAAATGATGGTGTTACCGATAGCATTCCTATTTGGCCGGCCCGCTATGTGAACACCGTGGCGGTAAATGCCAGCAGCATGTGTGACGAACGTAAGTCGCCCGAGTCATGCGATGGGGAGAATTGGGCGGGCAACTGGGGTAATCATCTCGACTGCGCAGCACCGGGCGTGCGCATTCCAGCTACAGATATGCTTGGCTCGAACGGGTTCAACAACACATCTTATTACAATACTTTCAATGGCACATCAGCCGCCTGCCCGAATGCCGCAGGTGTAATGGGGTTGCTGCTGTCACAGTATCCCGACCTTTCTCGTGCCAATGCCGAAAGGCATCTAATCAACGGATGCGAAAAAGTGGGTGGCTATGCTTACGACCAATGGAAACAGCATGGTCATTGGAGTGATGAGATGGGATATGGTCGTATCAATGCCCACTATACATTGATTAGCGCAGCAACAGTTGGAGTAGGAGAGGTGAGTGCTGAAAGTCCGTTGGTGCGCACTTTCGGTGACCGCCACGAAGTGCTACCTAACAGCACGGACCCCGTTAGGTGGACATTAATTGATATGAACGGGAGAACTGTGGGTCAGGGCGTGGGCACTGGGCCGATCACAGTGGTGCACAATGGGTTGGCAACAGGGGTCTATGCCCTGCGCCTGTCAACTGATTCTGGCGATTCGGTGGTAAAGATTGTCGTTGCCGAACAGGAATAGCAAGTAGTCTTAGAACAAGCCGTTCAGTTCGGCATCTATCCGCGTGATGATCTGTCCCAGATCTTCCTGCTTTTCAGAGAAATTGTTGGTGTCCACATCAATGATGAGGAGTTTTCCCTTGTCGTAAGTGCTTATCCAAGCTTCGTAGCGCTCATTAAGGCGTTTCAGATAGTCAAGCCGGATGGTCTCTTCGTATGCACGACCGCGCTTTTGTATCTGTCCTACCAGCGTTGGGATCGATGCACGCAGATATATGAGCAGATCAGGGGGGGCTACAAACTCGTCCATCAGGCTGAAGAGGGAGAGGTAATTCTCATAATCGCGTGTGGTCATCAGCCCCATCGCGTGCAGGTTAGGAGCAAAAATATACGCGTCCTCAAATATGGTGCGGTCCTGAATCACGGTCTTGGTTCCTTTCTTTATCTCGGTTATCTGACGGAACCGTGAGTTGAGGAAATAGATCTGAAGGTTGAACGACCAACGTTGCATTTCCTCATAAAAGTCGTTGAGATAAGGGTTGTCATCCGCAGCCTCATAATGGGGATCCCATCTGTAGTGTTTGGCCAATCGCCCAGTGAGTGTAGTCTTGCCAGCACCAATGTTCCCAGCTACTGCGATATGTTTGATCTTGTCCATGTGCGCCCAAAAATAGTAATTCGGATGTGCCGTCTTCGTTCACATCCATGTATGCTTGCTCGAATTGCGCTATTGCGTGAAATGATAGATGGAAACACCCGTTGGGTCGAGGATGTAGAGGTGTTCCTTTTCCAATCTTACCGAAATGGCGTTGTCAATTGGCAGTGAGATCTCCGACTCTTCAAAATTCAAAGGGTCAAATTGGAAGAATCCCGTCTCTTTAGTGAGGAAAATACCGTTCTCTCGCACTTGAAGCCCTGTTACTCCAGTGATGGGAATCATCTTGGAATAGGTTCCGAACACATCAAATCGGAAGATGCCTTGTTCGGGGTCGTTCAGATAAAGCCAATCGCCTTCTTCCACCATGATGGTTGGATCGAGCGATGCTCCTACAAGCTGATTCACGTTTTCAATGGAGTTGGTGACATTCATATGCTGGTCAAATCGCAGCAAACGAAAATTGACAGGGTCATAGACCCATATGCCATTATCGAAGGAGGTACATACCAGATGCACAAGACTCAACTGCAATTGGTCCAGGCGCAACGATTGTTCTCTGTTCTTGCTCATGGTATTGTCGAGAAAGACGATGCGGCTGAAATCCGGGTAGAAGACCTGCACCTTCATCGGATTCCGAGTATCAACACTGCCAATGCGGCCGTAGCTCAGGTCACTGTAGCGATATGAAAGTTCACCCGACCGCTTGTAAAGAAACAGTTCCGCACCTTGCGTAACATAGACCTGTCCAAGGTTATCCGTTGTCATACTCGCAAATGCGCCCTCAATGCGATGCTGCAATTGTAGCCCTTGGGCCCAAGCTGTGTTAATGCTCATGAGAACAATCAGAAGTACGGGTCGCATGGCGCTAAGGTAGTGCCTTAGTTTGGTGTTGAGGGCCGCAGAAAGTTGATGTAACACTATCGATACAGATGATTCCCAACCCCTGTGGACTATTCGTTGATAACTGGAAAAGCCTCAAAGGCCTATCTGTTGGCTTTTGGTACTTTTGGCCA
>JBFYQB010000144.1:0-19143 GCA_041302955.1 Flavobacteriales bacterium | reverse complement strand
ACTCAGCACTGACCAAGCTTTCTGCCCGCACTTGATCCAAGAAATAAGCTGTAGGTATTGCCGTGTAATCACCCGCTGTGCGATAGATGATGCTATCGTTACTGTCGAAAATGATTATCTCTTCCTCAGGAAGTCGAATGGGGTTGTCGCGCTCTATTATATCGAGCAGGTTCTCATCCACTTCTTCGACCTGGATAAAGAGCTTTGCGGTATTCTCCCCCCGACTTTGCATCCGTTGGGCAAACTCATCCTTTCGATAATCGGCAGAAAGCAGGTAGATGGCCATTGCTGCAATACCGAGAACCAGCGAAGCAAGAAGTCCGAATTGGAGCGTTAAGCGATTGCGAATGCTCATGGCTTCTCAGGCCTGCAGCACATATCCATGCCCTATGCGGGTCTGAATGAGCTTGGTGTCAAAATCCTTGTCCACCTTTTTGCGCAGCAGATTCATATACACGTCCACCACATTGGTTCCTGTATTGAAATGAATGTCCCACACATGTTCGGATATCTGTGCCCTCGAAAGAACTTTCTCGCGATTGCGCATGAGGTATTCCAACAGCGAGAATTCTTTTGCGGTAAGACTGATGGTCTTACCGGCTCTAACTGCTTGACGCTTGTCAAAATCCAATTCCAGACCGTGATAACTCATGATGGTCGGTTCAACGGTGGTCATATTTCCGCGTCTGCCCAGCGAACGTATCCTGGCAAGAAGTTCGTTGAACTCGAACGGCTTTACCAGATAATCATCCGCACCAGCGTCAAGCCCTTTCACCTTGTCCTCTGTGGTGCCCAAGGCAGTGAGCATGAGAATTGGTGTGGCTATACCTTGCTGGCGCAGCATCCTGCATAGTTCAACGCCATTGATGCCGGGAATGATGACATCAAACACCATCAGGTCGAACCGGTCGTTGGAGGCCAATTGCAATCCAGTGGGCCCATCATAGGCCAATTGCACCTCATGGCCACTCTCTTCCAATCCCTGAACAATGAAGCGGGCCACCTTGGGCTCGTCCTCTACCACGAGTATTTTCATATGGTCAAAAGTGGAGACTTTAGGTCAGAACAGCATGAAAACGCTATTAATAAACCGATTTATCCAGTGCAGACCTAAAATGAGGCTGCACATGCTAGAACGGACTGACCCCGATACCTATGCTGATGGGAGTGGCCTCGGTGCCACGGCCATCCTCAAAGAGAGGTGTGAGGGAATAGAAGAAATTGAGGTAGAAATTGGCATATCCCACGCGGGCCGTAAGTCCATAACGGAAGAAGGTGAGATTCTCAATGTCGTAGGTCTTGAACTTGGTGCCAATGTCCACCCCATTGATGTTGTATTCGGTCTCGGTCTCGGTCTTAGTGTGACTCTGCACCAGAAATCCGAGTTTGAACCCTATGGCAGCTGCGATGCGTTTCCCATTCTTGTGGGCCTTGGACCTGAACCGCACCTCTAACGGAATATCGATGAAGTTGGTACTTATCTTATTCACACTGATGTCCTGCCCACGGAAAAAGGAGGTGTCCAACTTGGTATAGGTGTCGCCATCAATGGTGTTGTAAACCACAGGAAATCCTTCGGAGTGAATGTTGTGCGAATTGAATCCCAGACCACCGGCCAAACTGAAGTTGCTTTTGCCCAGCACATAATCGTACAGTATGGCCACATCAACGCCACGGGATGCGCCCCACTGTGGCGAAACATAGGAAGGATGACCCACCCAACTGTCGAAATTCAGATTAACGAGCAGCATCTCCTTCTTGGGCATCTTACGCTTCTTGGACTTGGGCACCTGTGGAGGAATGGTGTCCTGAGCATTGGAGCTCATGACAGAGAGTATGAATATGACGATGAGCAGAACCTTGTGCATTGTTGCATAATTGAGCGACCCAAAGGTATGACCGGTTGATGGGGTCATCCCTGAATGATGAAGGAAATGATTGAAATGCGATGATTTGCAAGAGCAAGAGCTATCATTAATAGATTTTATAAGCAATAGGACTTAACGTATTCAGATCTTTTGGTCTATGTAATGAGTACGATCATGAGTATGATCGGATAAGGTAGCCGATAGCTTTGCAGGGCCATTTGGTTTTGGTTGAACGGACAAAGGGCGAAACAGGAAGGCCAAAGGAGGACCACGATGCTTGCGACAATGAGGGTTGTTCGCGTGAGTATTAAAAAACCGGTCCTCCCGAGGTTTTTTCAATCTGCATTTGATTCATTGAATGCTCCTTTCTCTTTTTACCCTCCACTAGTTGAGTTCAGTTTACACTGATCCTAACGAAACCCACAACTTAATATTAGATGGTCCATACATCAACGCCTCAGCAAGACTTATACAAAGAGGGTGTTTGGAGAGTGCCGCATTTGGCTGGGCGTGTTGCAATATCATCTAACAGGCGAATCATCTTCATTTGGGTCTCGGATATCATAAGTATTCAAAGAACCTCATCAGAAACTCGATTGGACGTTCGCAGCGGAGCAGATAATAAGGGATACATCAGCTATTCGCTAACGATTGATCTTCTGAAATTCATACCTATTCTGGGTAGTTCTTTTCCATTGATCCAAAAGACCAGACTTGTGAATATCGGGAAGGTTGAAAGCATTGGCCACTATTGTATCAATTTGGAATATCTGGGACAAGTGATTGTTGACCATGAGTATTGGGAATCTTTGATCAAAGTGGTTGATTTTTTTGGGTTCACATCAAGAGTGAAAAAATCTGCCCGCCTGTTCGAAATTCAAAAATATAAGAACAGAAAGGAGGTATGGCCCATGCAGAGTTCCAAAATCAACTGATGGCATGTGTTTTTGATATTCCTTGCTCATTTAACCGTTGAACATAATGCTTGACACTGAAGATAAATTGAATCAGATTCGGCTAGAAACTCAAGAATTGAGGAAGAATATAGTAGGACATGCCATTTTTGAACGCATCTTATCAATTAATGACGTAAGGTTACTGATGCAGACCCATGTTTATGCTGTTTGGGACTTCATGTCTTTACTCAAATCTCTTCAACAAGGACTTACCTGCACTACAGTACCTTGGTTTCCAGTAGGTATTGCGGATACCCGCTATCTGATAAACGAAATTGTTGTTGGCGAAGAAAGTGACCGAGATGCTACAGGTAAACGTACGAGTCACTTTGAAATGTACATTGAAGCAATGAAGCAATGCGGAGCTGACATTTCAGGCATCATGCGATTCATTGATGTATTAAAAGCAACCGGAAACAGAGAAATGGCTTTTGTTGCGGCTAATACACCATTGGCAGCGCAGGCTTTCGTGAATGGCACTTTCGACTCAATTGAAAATAAAGGGTTACACGTTCGGGCTGCTGTCTTTGCATTTGGAAGAGAGGAACTGATACCCGATATGTTTCTCTCTATGATTGTTGAACTTGACCGTCAATTCCCTTCCCAATTGGATAAGTTCAGATATTACCTTGAAAGGCACATTGAGGTGGATGGTGGGCATCACGGTAATCTGGCCTTGGAAATGACCTCACACCTTTGTGGCATGGACAGTGCTAAATGGCACGATGCATCAGTCGCCACCAAAGAGGCTCTTACGCTAAGAATCGGTCTTTGGGATGGTGTTTTACGATTGTTGTCAGATGAAGGGAAATGATGTGGAGACAGAGATCAATACAATTTAGCCATTAATTCCGCCCGTGAGGAAACTCCAAGCTTGCGATAAATGTGTTGCACATGCTGATTGACTGTATTACGGGTTGATCCCAAACGTTCGGCAATCGCTTGATAATCCGCTCCTGAAGTCAGCTCGTTCAAAACGACCCGTTGAGTTCTGGTAAGTTCTGATAGATCGATTTCGTTCTTTTTAAGGTTGCTGAACCTTGGGTCTGTCACATGTAGAATCAATGCACTTACAACTCCAGGACTGGCCACACTATCATAGCGACTCAGGTCTCGCAGATATTCGCCTAGCATCATTATGGCATCTTCTTTTAATAAATAACCATCAGCACCCTTCCTAAATGCCTCGATGATGGTTTGGATGCTGCTGTCGCTTGACAACATGACCACTTTGGCGTAAGGGTTGACACACTTAATTTCTCTGATTCCTTCTATTCCCAGCTCATTGCCCAAATGGACATCCAACAAAACTATTGGAGAGTTTGATGAATTGATAGCGTGCATGGCGCTTGCAACAGAATGGAAAGTTCCTGCCACTGTATGATTGGCAGCCAGGTTGACCATTTGGGCAAGGGCTTCTCGCAAACTATCCTGATCCTCTATTATTATGACATTGCGGTTGTAGCTCATGAACGCTCGGGTCAAATAGTTTTGGTACTCATCAAGGGAAATGATTCAGCATATGTCTAATTGTTGTTTCCACCCACTGCGGAAAACGAGAAGTAAAGCATCGTCTATTGGATCCTGATTTTCGCAATAATGTTCAAACAGGCTCTGATAGGGTTGTGGAGAATTTGAACTGTTGTTATTAGCAATCCACTGAGCTAGGCCCTTTCTGCCAAGTTTCTTGTTGTTACTACCACCGAATTGGTCCGTTATACCATCTGTGAAAAGTACCAGATCCATATTTCCGATATCCTCTATCGTTCCTTGTCTTATTGTTCGATCGCCAGCATCGTTAAGTGCCACACTCGACCTGCGCAACGGATATATGACTTCTTCTGTTTGCCTGTTCAGAACAATAAACCCATTTCCATTACTTGCATAATCAACACATGATTCGTTCAAACGGAATTTGAGCAGGGTCATTTCCGCGCGCAGATGCACATGCTGGATTTGATTACTGAGGGCGGTCATTTCTGTTAACCTTGCATGCACATAGGCCATTATTCCTTTTGGGCTTCGGTCAATGCATCGAAACATGGCCTCATTCAATGCTGCAATGTTCATGACACTCATGAATCCTCCTGCTATGCCATGACCTGTGCAATCGCCAGCAGCAAAATACACCGATCCATCTGCATCCTGCGGAGACATCCAATAAAAATCGCCACTGATCTGATGGTATGGTCGCAGATACAGCTCGGTTATTGGAAGGTATTGGGAAACCTGTACAATAGATGGAAACAGATTCGCCTGCACATAGCTGGCATATTCAGCACCATCTTGCAGTTCCTTATTCCGATCCATAAGCTCAAGGGTGCGAGATTTGACCTTCAGCTCCAATTCATGGTTCAGCATCAGAAGTTCATCATTTGTCCTATGAAGAGTTACTTCCATATCAAAAGCGTGCAGGGCCTCGGCCAAGGTAAGCCTCATATCATCTGCATCCCATGGCTTGGATATATATCGGTAGAGCGCTCCCTTATTGATCGCCTTGGAAACTCCTGAGATATCAGCCTGTCCTGTAAGTAATATATTGCGCGACCGGGGTATGCGGTCATGCACTTTGACGATAAATTCTGAACCGGTCATGCCCCCCATAAGATAATCTGAAATGACCACGGGAACCTGGTTTCCATCTGCGAGAATATCATCGATCACTTCAATGGCCTCTTCTGCCGACTGGCACGTTTCAAACAGAATATTGGAATCCATGAAAGACTGCAATTGATCTTTTAAAGATTGCAGCACCAGAATATCGTCATCCACAAGAATGACATAGCGTTCTTTGTTTTCAGCCTTGCTCATGTTAAACTAAGAATTGCGGATAGGAGTTCTTTTTCATCCCAAGGTTTCCTAATGTATTGTGCAATGCTACCCTCTTGCAACATTTTGTCCAGAATGGTCTCGTCTGCCTGCCCGCTTAGCACAATGGCCTGTACGTTGGGGTGTGCAGCCCTCACTCGGTTTACAAACTCGTGGCCTTGCATCTTTGGCATTATCCAGTCTGAAACAATTAGCACCAGTCTTATGCCTTGATCGGCAAGATTGTCAATGACCTCGAAACCTTCCTCGGCACTTTCGGCACATTCTACAACAAACTGTTTTCCTAAGCTTCGGTCCAATTGAAGCCATAGGCTGTCCAGCACTAAAGGATCGTCATCCACACAGAGTATGGCCACATGATCTGAGTTGGTCATTTGCTCTTGTATTTTGGAAGTTCGATGGTGAAGGTGGTGCATTCGTGATTTGAGTTGGCCCAAATGGTGCCGTGGTGTTCATCAATTATCTGTTTCACGATACTTAGCCCCAACCCAGTGCCTTCGCCTTGCTGCTTGGTGGTGAACATGGGTTCAAAAAGACGTTTGCGCACTTCTTTGGTTATAACCGAACCAGTATTGGAAATTTCGATGAACACACATGGACCTTGGCTCTCCGCTTTTATGGTAATATGCCCATGGTTGTCCATTGCCTGTATGGCATTGTCAATGATATTGGACCATACCTGACCGAGTTCGCCTGAATTACCACGCACCTCGATGTCTGTGGAAATATTCACTTCGTCCGTTACGCCTTGCTTCAACTTGCTCTGATAGAGCGTGAGAACAGCATCGATGCTGGGGCGCAATTGGACAGCGGTCTTTTCATTGGTGCCAGCATGCAAATAGGTCTTGAGGGCACGCACCACATCTGCCGCCTTTCCGCTTGCGCTCGATATGGCCATTATGGCACGTCTTACCCGCATCATCCATACCAGAAGATCCAGTTTCACATCTGGTTTTTCCGAATCGAACAATTCGTGCAGCAGTCTGCTATTGTCCACATGGATAGCGCATTCTGCAAGTAGCCGAGCGTAGCGCTGTTGGTGATCCAAGTGAGGGAACTCCGTTGTGAGGAATGCGCTAAGTTCGGCCGTCAATGCCCTTTCCTCTCGGCTGGTAAGACGTGTGGCAAGGTCAATGCCATTGGCAGATTCGCATGCGAATTGCAGGTCCTGAAGGCTACCTGAGGGTATCTTCTCCTTGAAAAGCTCGAGTAGCGTGTGGCGCAGATTTCCTGCAGAGGCATTGATGGCGGCTAATGGGGTATTTATCTCATGGGCAATACCCGCTACCAGATTACCTACAGTCACCAATTTTTCCTGCCTGACCATTTCTTTTTGTGCGTGCTTCAGATTGTCCAAAGCTTGCTGCAGTGCTTCCGTGCGCTCATCGACCTTCTGTTCTAGCGATGCATTTAGTTCTAGCAGTTCTTGTTGTGTCTGCTCTAGATTCATCTGCACGGTTCCGCGCTCAATTGCCTTGGCCAACGAACCGCAAAATGCTCTGAGTACAGCACGTTCATCTTGGGTCCAGATACGCTCTAAGGTGCAGTCATCAAATCCTACAAACCCCCAGAAACTGTCGAATGCCATGACCGGGAGAACGAGTATGCTTTTGATATCCTGCGATTGCAGCACTTCTTTTGTTAGGCTGTCCGGCAAATGCGCGATAATGGTGCAGAATTCTGAACCATCGTTCAGCTTCATGATCATGTTGCCCGAGGCCGAGAAAGGCAGGTTCTGCAAGATAGGATTGTCTATCTCTGGCCGCACACCTGTATTGGTCCACTCCACACGTTGACTGGTGGTGGATGTCTCCATCGAATCGCCCAGTCTGTTCACGAACAGATAGGCGCGGTCCACCTCTGTGGCCTTTCCGATGAATTCCAGGCTTTGTGCCATTGCTTGCAAGTAGTCCTTCTCTTGCAGCAGCAGGTTGGTGGCTGAAGCTACAGCGCGGAGCAGGTTCTGGGATCGGCCAAGGCCCCTGTTGGCTGTTTCAAGACTTACTCTGGCCATATCCAGCCGCTCTACACTGAGGCAAGCTGTAATGGCAGTATCTATCCGGTTGGCGAGACTGGCAAACATGGATCCGAAGAACCGTATATCAATGCTGTCATCAGCAAAAATGAAATAGAGGCTGCCATTGTTCAGCTGGATGGTCAACGAGTGCATTCCATCGCTCAGCCTGACAATACGATAAGATCCTGAGTCCAATAACGTGACCGCATCTGAAGGCGAACTATCCACATGGCGACCCACAGTGCGAATGCTGTGCGATCGACCCTCGGAATTCACCTCCATCATGGCGTGAACAGCAGCTGTTTCGTGAGCAAAAGTGGACAAGCACTGCTGCATCATGGCAGGTAGGTCCAAACTATTACCAATAGCGCTGTGACACTTTAGCACAAGTGATATGTTCTCTATTCTCATAGCAATCCTACCACGCAGGTCTTATTGTGAAAGTTGATGAGCTTATCGCCATGGCTGGCAATTTCTCCCATGGTAAGCGCACCTGCTGCTGGCACTCCTGCGCCTTTGGCAATAAGGTCTATCTCCTCCGAAAAACGGGGCCCTAAGAATCCGACCCTGGAAATACAATCTATGACAAACGCATCGGTATATGGGACCTTAGTATCGGCCACAGCCGCAATCACCATTTGAGCGGTGGCCTGGAGCAGCGTGTCACAGTCGCCTTTCAATACCTTAACAATCGAGTATACGGGCAATTCGCCAAGCAATTGTATCGAAGTGCCATCGCAAGAAATTGGGTCACGAACTACCATTTGTCCACTGTGTTTGACCATGCCAAGAGGATACGATTTGGAGAGCTCGAAGAATTCGTTCTCGGAGAAGCTGCGTCCACTATCAGCCTCCACAATGTTCTTGTACAGCTCAGGAGCCGAACCATAATCGAGACTTTGAAGGGTTGCGTCCACTGATCCGGTAACAAGAAATGGGCCTTGACATTTATGCCAGCCATGCCCCAAGGCCAAGCCCATGGGTTTCATAAGCCCAATGAGCAGTGCAGCATTGTGGTGAAGACCTTGATCGGAGAAAATAACGGGCTCTTGCACCAAGGTCCACTTTCCAGCTCCTCCGCCTATCACTTTAACGCCATTGGCCAATCCTTGAAACATGGTTTCGAGAAAACTGACCCTATCTGGCGAAAAGGCATCCACAAAGGCCACCACCGTGATCACCTTCGTGAACCTCTGGGCAAAAGCAAGGGGGTCAAAGAGATGCATATCGTGCACAAGTTGCACCTCAACATCGTCTGTCAAGGTAGCAAGCACAGCACCGGTGGTATGATTCTGGCCATCGCATATCACTTCAGGAAATATGGCTCCAAAAAACTCCACTCCCGCATCGCTCAGAACTTGCAGGTCGATATGGGCCGATTTTTCGGCCATCAGTATCAGTAACCGCCCTTTGCCGGCTTGCGCTCTGTTCAAAAGCGTAGCTGTATCTGGTGCGTATTGAAAATGTAACATCGAAGCAAACAGGTTTGAAAATGGGGTGTAGTGCAGGATATGGTCAGAGACAATAAGAGCGTTCGCCTTGGTGGCGTGCGGCTGATGCAGAGACCTTAGGCCTTATGGGTTGAGCAGCAGAAGAAACTGCTTCTTGATCTGATGACGACCTATGGCGCTTGAGAAAGTCGCGTTGGGCTGCAGGCACGGTACCATCCACCGTGTGCAGGGGAGCTGCCATGTTCAATTGGGGCATGTCGCTCAGATCGGATGGAGAATGACACGATATGACCGCAAGGGCAGCGAAAACAGCCATCAAACTTTGGAAGGATGCGCATGAGAAACACTTGAGGTCAGCCACCTCCCAAAGGTCTTACCTGATGTGGACGCTTGAAATAGCGCTATTGATGTAATTGACGGTTGCCAATTAAACCAAATGCATTATGCGCATAAACAATATAGACCATGTCACCGAAATCACGAAAAGCATACGGAGTATAAGATAGATGCGCACTTGCCATGGTTTTGCAATACTGGCATCCTAGCACATTTGCATCAATGCTATGAACGAGCAGGTGCCAATGGTAGCGACATGATGGCCATAAACACCCCATTCTCTACTTTATAGGTTATGTTTCCTTTATGCATGGTGATGATACTTTGAATAATGGCAAGGCCAAGACCAAGGCCATTATCGTCTGTCTTGCTTCCGCGATACATCGGATTGCCAAGCAGGGCCGCATTGACCATATGGCCAGACCGCATTGGATTGCTGAAGGTGAATAAGGCGGTTTGCTTCGAGTTGTCCACGTGGCAACCTATGAATATACGGCTGTTGAAATCGGTGTATTTGATGGCATTCTCGACCAGATTGGTGAGCACCAGATTCAACATGTTCATATCGGTCAGTATGGCACGGTCTGAATCGCAGTCATGTATGTCAAATTTCTCGCTGGCCATGAACATACTATAGTTGTAGTTCAAGAAATTGGACATCAGATTGCGGATATTAACGGGCATTAAATCCAATTGCTGATCAACTAGCAAACTCTCGTAGTTCACCAATCGGTTCACCTGACGGTTCAACTTGTCCAATTCGTCAATAAGAGCATCTACTGTGCGATTGAGCGGTTCGAGCCCTTCATGTTCACGCATCAGCATCTTGAGCATAGTGGCACCACGCAGGGTATTGAGCACCGGCCGTTTGAACTCGTGCGAGACGGTATGAACGAATTTCGACTTCATATTGTTGAGCTCGCGTTCCCGCTCAAACAGTTTGCGAAGTTCCTCTTTGCGCAACTCCTGTTCGGTTATATCCCGATAAACCCACAGATAACCTTCCAAATGGTCTTCGTGACCTATTGGAATAAAATCGCGAGAAAGTACCTTTCCGTTCAGCAATACTACTACCTGGCCCAATGCCTTTTTGCCATGGGCCAAGTTGTTCTGGATCTCGCGGATAAAAAGGTCGGGATGAGCGACAAGACTTTTTAAGGCCTGCAGGGCATCGAAGGTCTTACGGCCGATGAGTTCATTTATTTCAACCGGAATACCTGCAATGCGCTTTAGGCTTTCGTTCAATACCACAATTTCATGGTCGACCGTTTCGAGCAGTATGCCCTCGCCCACACTGCCCACAATGCTCTGCAGTCTTCTGGTGCGAACGTTCAGTTCGCGTTCAAACTCCACTTCTCGGTCTATACTTCTGGTCATGCAGAGCAAGCCTCCGTCTGACAGAGAGGTCAATGATAACTGCTGAAAAACTCCAGTGCCATCCTTTTTCTTGCCCAAGGTGACGCCATGCCAAACTCCATCGCGCATCAACTGTGGAAACACCTCGCGTTCTATCCGGGCTATTTCCTCTTCGGCATAGATGCATCTCCATGTGTTTCCTATCAGCTCGGACTCGTGCTCATGGCCGAATATCCTTACATGTGCGGCATTGAGATAATAATAGACCCCTTCGCTGTCAAGCAGGGCCACTCCGTCCATGGCCGTGTCGAGGGCCAAGGCTTTCAATTCTGTAAGGTCGATAGAAGGTTGCATAGCAACAACTAGAGTGTTAGCATGCACCTAAACATTGCATTACTGCAAATTGTTCGCTATGTGTGGTCAAGTACGCCCAGTTCAGGCAGTCTTTCTCAATCTTGTTGACATTTCATTCTCCACGCTGAGGAATTTTATGGGCAGGCCAGAACGTTCCATGAGAACTTCGCCCAGTTCAAGAACATCCTCATCATCAAAGTCGTAGCCCCATACCACATTTATGGAACATTTATGGGCCGAACGATCGATATCAGCCAAATGGTCAAAGAACATGGCCAGACGCTTTCGCATCCATGTGCAGTAGTAATCTGCAAAGAAGCTTACCTCCAGGTCTTCGGCCCGCCCAAGCTCGTTCGCATGCTGGAGCATCTGATGAAGTAATACGTTAGTGGCATCGATATCATGATAAATGAAACGACCGGTCAACAAGATCCTATTGCGGTCAAAATGGGCCTCGAATGCGGGAAGATTTTTCATGATGATGCGGGTTAAGTGGATATGGTTCAAAATTCAGACGTGTGTTGAGGCTGTGCAATAGTTCAGAATAGGTGATCTTGCGGGGCGGCATAACCATAATGCGCTATATGCGCACATCAGGCGCAAGCTTGGTCCGTCCATTTAGGAAATGCCATAGACTTGGACGATGGATGTGAGGTGATGCCAAGGTTGAGGAATTGGAACTGAAGCCCACAGCGCTCCATAAGCAGTTGACCCAACTCAAGCATGTCATCATCCTCAAATCCCCAAATGATTTGCGTTGCTCCATTCTTGGAACATTGTACAGTTGCCAGTTCGTCAAAAAATGTGACCATGCCATAGCGTGAGTATGAACTGCAATGGTGCAGCAGCAAGACCACCTCAAGCTGCTGCCCTTCGGAAATGTTCTTTGCCTTGCGTATGATGCTGTCCATCATCTGTATTTGAACATCGCGCTCATGAAAAAGAAACTGGCCCGATACCAGATGGCGGTTTCCATGAATGTGCGTCTGAAAAGAAGATACGTGTAGCATGTGCTTGATAGGTCAGCGTGATGGCAGGAGTGGATTGAAACGCTGCATCTCCGCATCTGTTATAACCTAAATGAGTGCAATTGGCCATGGGCATGTGATCAAATTGTACCATGGCCGGTATTTGGTGCAGTGGTCTGCATGTTGAGCATTGATGATAATGGAGCGGACAGATCTGCCAGAAATGCCGCATGGCGTGGATTGACGCTGCATTGGGCATGATGGCCAGAACGGTTTTCAAGAGCTGTATCGTGCCCGGTATCAGCCCGGCAGCACCTGCACATATGTGCTAGCCCCACCATCTTAATGACATCATATGGGTTATTTCGGTGGCAATGAACGAGGCCTTAATTTGCAGTCAGCACATAGGCTTCAACATCCTCAACACTGACCGCGCTGATGGTCGGTCCTTGTTCATGACCACATTTTTTTCGAGTGCGACCAAAGGATCGCGGGTCAAACGGCAGTATTATGCAAGATTAAGGCTTGGCTTACAGGTATGGGCGGTGATGGTCTGTATCACCTTACCAGTAACGGTAAGCCTCGGTCTTTTACCTCATGGTTCATCATGGGATGAAGTGGTGGAGCACCATACCGTAGACCCGGAGTTGTGGGTCGTGGATGGGCTATGGGCATTTAGCTGCGTGCTCATATTTGTAACGTGGGTGCTGGGAAAGCGTGAAGATTTCAAGCCCATTGACCAACGCTTTTATGAACAACTGCTGGAAGGCATTCCAACGGATGTGGCAGTTTTTGATGAGCACCACCGTTACCGTTATATCAATCCCGCTGCGCTCTCGGACAATTCGCTCCGCAAGTTCATAATCGGCAAGGATGATCATGAATATTTTGCGCATCGAGGGCTTGGAAGGAAGGTGCCAGATGAGCGCAGAAGGCGATTTCTTGAAGCACTGCGCACAAAAAAGAAAGTGGAATGGGTAGACATCATTGAAAAGAACGGGAAAACAGCCCATGTGCTTCGCAAGTTCGTACCTATATATGACAGTACAGGCAAGTTGGAGATGGTCTATGGTTTTGGGGCAGATGTTACCGACCTGGAACTGTTGAGGGAAAAAGATCAGCGCTTAAAGGCCAACTTGCTTTATGCGCAGAGATTACAGCGATCCATCTTGCCATCGGAATCGAGCTTGCGCGATGCCTTGGGTGAAATGGTCCTGTATTATAGTCCCAAAGAGATGGTATCCGGAGATTTCTACTGGTCAGCGGTGCAAGGCGACCGCACGTATTTTGCTGTGGCAGATTGCACCGGTCATGGCATATCGGGGGCTTTGCTGAGCATAATCTGCGCCCATGCCCTTGATGAAAGCGTCAAAGAACTCGGGGGGGGCGACCCGCATGAGCTACTGGAAAAATGCCGAGATACTGTCGTTGCCAACCTCAGTAACAGCGATGATGAGGTGAAAGACGGAATGGACATTGCGCTATGCTGTATCCGCAATTCGGAATTGACTTTTTGTGGTGCTAATAGAGGCCTGTGGTTGGTTCGCAATGGAACGCTCAAAGAATACAATGGGCATAGACAATCCATAGGGCTTCAGCAAGATCCCTTAAAATTTGAGCGCACGGTGGTGGATATCGAACCCCATGACATGGTCTATATGTTCACCGATGGTATAGTGGACCAGTTCGGAGGACCGAACGACCGCAAGTTCATGCGCAAGAATCTCCGGGCTCTGCTTCTCGATGTTGCCCATCTGCCTGTTGATGTGCAGCAGGAAATGGTAGCCGAGCGGCTCAACAGTTGGAGAGGTGCTACCCCGCAATTGGACGACATATGTCTTCTTGGGCTGAGAATAACGTAGCAGGCCGCATCAAGGCCAAGCCTATATGATGGCACAAGTAGATGTGTAGCGTATGGAAATATTCACATTATAGGTTGTTGTGGGGCTGAGAGGATAGGATTTGATTTGCTGCGGTTTCACTCATTCAAAACCCTGATAGATGAAAAAAGAAAATACTTCAGAAAAATTGCCCACTCTGGCCGATGAGGACATCGTTACCATAGGTCGGGACAGGGCCCAACAGATCGTGCGGTCGGGCAAGAACGTAACCGTTTCGTTGGCTCTGGTCATGACGGGTGCATCGATGCTCGTCAGCTGCAGTGATGACAAAGAATGCTCAGATTCTGATGTTGGACAGACGACCTACGATACCGGTGTGTATGCAGACCCTATAACGGTAGACTATGGTCAGGCAACGAGTGTAGGAGATGCTGTAGGCAACGGAGACCGTTGCAGCGATTATGATTGAGGATGCGATCAAAGCCTTGTGAGATGTGCGAAAGGGCGCGCTACCAATCGTTGTGAAGGATGACCACAGTAGGAAATGGTGCTGACAGCCTATTCACCATAGGTCATTTGCTTTCGCCAATGCCGCCCGATGTGTTTTTTCGGGATTATTATGAAAAGCAACCTTGCATCATTGCCCGCACTGATGCGGGGCATTATCGAGGTCTGCTAAGTTTGGAGGTGCTGAACGAGGTGCTCAGTTCGCAGACCTTGCGTTTCCCAAAGGTCAAGATCGTGAACTCTGCACTGAACGAACAGCCGAAAGCAGACGCGTTCACGACCAATGGTGTGGATGTGCATCCCGCAAGATTTCTGAAACATTTTGTGGATGGATGCACCTTGGTGTTCTCTTCGCTTCACGAACAGGTAAGGCCACTTGGCCTGTTCTGCGACCATATGAGCACCTATTTTTCGCATGGCTTTCAGACAAATATCTACTTGACCCCGCCCAACGCGCAAGGTTTCAATCCGCATTATGACACCCATGACGTTTTCATACTTCAGGTGGCGGGGTCTAAAAGATGGCGACTGTTTGACACCCCCGTCCAACTTCCTCTCAAATCGCAACCATTTGAGCTAAAGCGTGTGCAGCCGGGCCCCGTGTCTATGGAATTTGTGCTGAACAGTGGCGACATGCTCTACATACCCCGAGGACTGATGCATGATGCAGAGACCACCGGAGAACTTTCCATGCACATAACAGCCGGATTGCTGGGATACACTTGGCAGGACATGCTGGTGGAGGCCCTGGTCAATTTCGGGGCGTTGGAACCGGAGCTTCGCAAAAATCTGCCTGTGGGCTTTGCCCGATGCGATGCCACTGCCCTTGAGGCACTGAAGCAACATGCTGCCTCTATTCTGGACAAAATGATGGCATCGATGGACATTGGGTCTGGCCTGAACAGATTCTCCGAGAAATTGCAATCGGATATACGGCCCAATCTGCCAGACCAGTTCAATGCCATAGTGCACATCAATGAAGTGAGGCCCAACACGGTGGTGGCCAGAAGGCCCGAAGTACACTTCTGGCTGAGCCATAGTGAGGACAAGTGCAGACTTCACCTTTTCGGCTCCATTGTCGAATTCCCTTCTTTCATGCAACCTGCCTTGGACCACATGATGTGCAATGATGCGTTTGTGGTGTCAGACCTGCCCGATTGTGTGGATGAGAATGGCAAGGTCACGTTTGCAAAACGTCTTATCAAAGAGGGGCTGGCCATGGCCAAGGTCAGAAACTATTCTTAAGCACGTAAGCCTCCATCAGACCCCTGCCATCTTAGTATTTCTTCTCTTCCATTTCTCATTCACACAACCGATTCAGAGCAAAAAATGATAGTGCCTCTCTCTAAACTGACCATGTCACATCAAAAATTGATGGCCCACGCCAGATCTCAGAATTTTTACGAGTTGATGGTGAATATGGAGGTTAAAGCAAGCATGATGTACAAAAGCATGTTTTCAAACACTGCCGAGATCCAGATTTTGCAGGATACCATGTATACGGTCAAAAGTGTTCTCTCATGGAAACCCCGCTTTAAGATCACTGCTGACGAGCGCGACCCGTATTATCTGGAAATGAACATCAAAGGAGATTCTAACCTTTTGATGCAGAATGGTCTATGCTACCAAATAGGTTCGAAAGGCTTTTTGGTCAAACGATATTTTGTAAAAGAGCCAATGAACAACTGGCAGATGGAGATAACGCCCAGATTCGTTTGGACACGTATACGCTTCGATTATGAATTTCCAAAGGACAATCGTCCCGAACACCAACTGGTCTGTCTCATTGCTGTTTATGCATTCAACTTTCAGCGACAAAGAATGATGGGGATCGCTTTTATATGCTTCTCCATCTTTTTCAACATCATGCAGAATTCTTGAATTCGCGTGTTTCTGATGTGCGGTTCTGCAACATCACGTAAATAAGAACGTGATCGGTTCATGATGCCGATGGTCATGATCCGGTGAAGCATCACGCTGATCCTCTCAGATTTCCACAGGGTCAGTACGCACGATCGCAATCACGCTGGGGATTCCACAGGGTCAATGCGCACGATCGCAAACACGCTGGGGGTTCCACAGGGTCAATACGCACGATCGCAAACACGCTGGGGGTTCCACAGGGTCAATACGCACGATCGCAAACACGCTGGGGGTTCCACAGCCAGGTTAGGAACGGACGAAAATGGCAGGCCGACCATGCGGGATGGTGTATGCTTATACCGATCAAAAAAAAATTCACTGTGCATAGCAGACCGTAAATAGGTTACGGTCTGCCTCGGTTGGTTTGCCGTCATGATGGTCATCCATCAATCTTAAAACCATTAACCAACCAAAACATAATGCACATGGAAACACCTTGGAATTACGAACAGAATCAATTTGACAATGCCACCAAGCGCAGCAATGCACTGATGCTGGTATTGAGCAGCGACCATCTGTCAAAACTGAAAGCACAGCCCGCAGAACCTGAAATTGTAGCGCTGGCAGTGCGCACCGAGCCCCTTCATCAGGTTTTTGTGCAGCACTATATTGGCTGGAAGAACGCGAAGGCAGCACGCAAATCGGGCACCTTTCAGGTGGAGCAGATGCTGGGCGAACTGAGTGGCTCCAAGATAAAGCAGTGGGATATTCAGATACAGGGGCAACATCTGGAGGGCACAGCGCAGTACATGAACCTGCTGCCCGATCGCAGAGGACCGTTTCAGACCGGTGCCATCGAACAGCGGATAGATGAAGTGGAGGCACTTGGTGTAAGGCTGCAAGGCTATCCTATGCTGGCAGCCACCAAGGCAGATGTGGACCTTTTCAAAAACGCGCTGCTAAGCGCCCGCGACCAGCAGCAACAGGATGAGCACCGCATTGCCTTTGCCAGCACCGATGTGGAAAAGGCACGCAAAGATGTGGCCACCATCATGTATGGCAATCTGGGTGTGCTGATGGACAAGTATCGCGAAATGCCCGAGCGTCTGGCCACATTCTGGGAGGTGAGCCTGATGCAACATGGGTCGTCAAGTCGCGAATTTGCTGGCCAGATAAATGCCGCCACCACGGTGCAACTGACCAAGACCGTTGGTCCGAATGCCAAATTAGTGCTCAGCAATACGGGCTATACCCCGCTCTATTTCTGCCTGGCGATGCTGGTGGACGATCCCTGCACCGGCACGGTGAGCCTCGATCCCGGTCAGGTGCTCGAATTGGACCGTGCTGATCTGGGTGCGGCCAATGCAGCCTTCCTCAACGTAACCAATCCATCGGCCGACACCGCAGGCAGCTATGATGTGGAAGTGATAGGTTGATCGCCCCTTGCCTTGGTTCATTCGCCCCGTTATGCTTAGTGCATAGCGGGGCTTTGGCATTCATGCATAGACCTATTTGGTGGGTCGGCAAATTGGATGCGGATCATTTGCGCTATACGCTCCATCTTGATCGCGCCCGTACTTTGTGCGCTGAATTGAATCGGGCCTTTATTTGGCCTAAACATATTTCTGCCTTTTATCAGTTGGTTCAGATGAATTTATTTGCAATACAAAGAAGTTTGGAAGAGGAGGGCATCATTCTGATGTTCAAGGGTTTTGTCACACCCACTGTTACAAACTCTATCCTGAGCGTGGTGGAGCAACGGCTAGACGAGGTGGAAAACGATACCCGTCTTCGCAAGCGCGTATTCAATATCATGGTAGAATGCCTTGACAATCTCTTTCATCATATAGACACCGTGGTCGATCTAAGCCTTACCGACCCGATGAAACGGTCGTCCACCTTTGCTGTCAGGGCCACCGACAACGGCTACACCATAAGCACTGGCAATTATCTGGACATAGAACATGTGGAGACACTGAGCCAGAAACTGGATGCCGTGCACGGCCTTGAACAAGATGAGCTGAAAAATTACTACCGGAGCGTGCTTCAGATCCAGGGCCGGTCGCGCAAGGGTGGGGCTGGTCTTGGCATCGTGGACATTGCCCGCAGATCCAACAATAAATTGGATTATACATTCGACATCGTAAGTCCACAACTGGCCTACTTCAGTCTCTGTGTACGCGTTGAGAAAAGTGCTTGATCGCACCATGTAACATTGAAACCAATTGCCCATGTCCATCCTCAAACTCCAAGCAGATCACAAAACACCATACGTGAACTTCGATTCCGAAACTGGAATATTGGAATTGAACGGTCGCCTGATACCTGAAAACGCATCGTTGTTTTTTGAACCTCTCGTGCAGTGGGTCAAAGGTCATGTGACCACCATGCCAACAAAGACCGAACTGCATCTGAGCATAGAGTATCTGAGCACCTCCTCCTCCAAATCTCTGCTCGATATGATAAGGCAAATGGAGAAGCTGCAAGATGCCGGTAAGCAGGTTGGCATATTCTGGTACCATGAACCGGAAGACGAGGATATGATGGACTCTGGCGAAGACTTCAAGAGTCTCGTCAAGTGCCGCCCATTTCAAATAGTTGAAGTGCCCGGATTATTTGATAGACCTTCGCTACATCGGCCTCAGCGCAACAGCTAATTCTTGGTCTTCAGTTCGTTGGCGTCCCAGTCGAGCTCCATCTGCCAGTTTGCGCGCACATCGATATCGGTTTTGAGGATGATGATGGGCTCTGGTTGCAAATGGTAGGCATAGCGTCCGCTGTCCCATCGGCCATTGCC
>JBFYQB010000143.1:0-11937 GCA_041302955.1 Flavobacteriales bacterium | reverse complement strand
ATCCAGTTCCTATAAGGGATGATGCTACTTCGGGCGTTTCAGAAACAGAGATGCGGACATCGTTCAAATATGCTCCACCGCCTTTCCAAGCAGTGAACATCTCATCGCGATTCATCTCGTAGACCACACCTACCAGTGGTTCGTTGCCGTCAAGCAACGCAATGCTCACTGCAAAGAAGGGCATGCCATGGATGAAATTGGTGGTACCGTCCAATGGATCTATGACCCAACGCAAGCGGGCTTCGCTTCGTGTCTCAGTCCCTTCTTCGGCTATGAATCCGGCTTCCGGCAATAGGGACTTAAGTTCGCTGACAATGATGCGTTCCGAACCTTTGTCCACATACGAAACGAAATCGTTACGGCCTTTCACTTCCACCTTCCCTTCGGAGAAATGCTGACGTTCGGCCATGATGAAAGCGGCAGCCTTGCGGGCTATGGCTGCAACTTGGCTGGTGATAAGTTCGAGGTTCATACTGGTGTGGTTGCCAATGGCATTCTTACCACTTCGCCCATCTGTTGCCCACCTTTGGCATTAGGAATATCCCAATCACGCCTAGGATGATAAGAATGGAAGAGATGATCTCAGCCTGTGTGATACCAGCACCGAACAGTTCATTGTTGATGCGCACCTTCTCGATGGCAAAGCGCTCAAGGCCATTGAAAATGAGGTATACGCTGAACATTTGGCCGGGAAATTTCAGTTTCTTGCGGATACTCCAAAGTATTCCGAAAATGATGAATGCCATGGTCGTCTCGTAGATGGGTGTAGGCCACGCCTTACCTGTTAGGCTCACAAGTCCCATCTTTGCAAAGTCCGCTCGCAGGTCAACCCCTAACACATTGTTTGGATAGTCGTATGCCCATACCCACTCGGGCATGAACGATAGCCATTCAGGCATTGGTGCATCGTTCGGAAGCCCCCAATCTCCATCACCAGCTATCTGACATCCAATGCGGCCAATTCCATAGGCCAGTATAAGTCCAGGAGCAGTGCTATCCATAAGGTGAAGCACACGTAGGTTCTTTTTCTTGGCATACCAGATAATTGTTCCCGCTGCGCAAATGAGCCCGCCATAGAAAGACAGCCCACTGAACGATATCAACGAACCAACGGGGTCGCGCATCAGGTCATCTATGTTTTCTAAATTATGAAAAAGCTTTGCGCCCAAAATACCCATCACCGCAGCAATGATGGTTATGTTGCCTACCATCTCGTATGGGTGCGTGGTCTGAACCACCTGCTTGGGTTCGGCCAAACCTTCCTTCCGGTCTTCGTAGATGCGCCCACCTACTGACATGGCAGCACCGATGAAACCACCAAGAATGCTTCCTTGACCGCTCAGTATGAACTTCTGCGGATTGGCGATGGCCACATCAAAATCAAACATCAGTCCGATGAACTTATAGCCAAGCAGAAAACCGATTATTCCAGAAACCACCTTGTCTATTGTAGTTGATTTCTTTCCTGTCCACACGGTTTCTGTAAAGGGAACAAGCAGACCATCGCGCTCTTTTCTGCGCAGTTCCAGCGATAGGGTGTAGCTGGCTGCCACAAATGCCATGGCCACCATGAATCCAAAGCTTTGTACAAGTTTCAGGACTGGGATAGAGAGTCCGAAGAGGTCGAGAACGAGGTCGTATATGGTTGGGTACATTCTTTAGAATTAACAGTTAGTAAGTAATGATGATCGAGTTACTATGTGTTCTTATGTTCATGCTTGAACTGGAAGGGCACTATTGAAAATCCCATCTTCCGTCAACGTTTCCAAACGCACAGACACTATTCGGTGTGTCAGTTCGGCATTGTAGGGTGCACTCACACGGAGGTAGTTGTCCGTGAATCCGAACATAAGGCCATCCTTTTCCTCCTGTTCAAAAAGTACGTTGCGCTCGGTATAAATGAACTGCTCGTAAAAGGCCCGCTTCTTCTTTTCGCTCAATATGGTCAGCATTCTATTCCTGCGTTTGCGTTCAGCCACAGGAACAATATTCTCTGTGATACGCAAGGCAGTAGTATCTGGACGCTCGCTGTAGGTGAATACATGCAGATAGCTCACGGGTAGTTCGTTAAGGAACTGGTAGGTGGTCAGAAATTCTTCCTCTGTCTCGCCTGGAAAACCAACTATCACATCCACACCAATGCAGCAGTCGGGCATCACACGTTTGATATGGGCTATACGGTCGGCATAGAGTGATCGCTCGTATCGCCTACGCATAGACTTCAGAATGCGGTCACTACCACTCTGCAATGGAATATGGAAATGAGGCACGAAACGCTGTGAATTGGCGCAGAAATCAATGATGGCATCGCTCAGCAGGTTGGGTTCAATGGATGAGATGCGCAACCGTTGTACATCGCCTTCCACTTTGTCGAGCTGTTGGATGAGATCAAAGAACGATTCATCAGTTCCTGATCCGAAATCACCAATATTCACACCCGTCAGTACGATCTCTTTTACGCCAGTTGCAATGGCCTCTTTGGCAGCATGCAACGTTTGGGCAATATTCTCGCTGCGGCTCCTACCTCGTGCAAGCGGTATGGTGCAGAACGCACAGAAGTAGTCGCAACCATCCTGAATTTTGAGGAAAGTGCGGGTTCGATCACCGGCAGAGTAGGAGGGTATGAAGTCGCGAACCTGCATCACTTCGCAACTGTGCACGCCAGTCACCTCACGTTTCGAAAGGTCGTCAAGATACTTTGGTAGATTGAATTTCTCATTGGCACCCAATACAATGTCCACCCCGGGTATCTGAGCTATTTCATCAGGTTTCAATTGTGCGTAGCAGCCAATTACAGCTACAAATCCATCGGGATTATTTCGAAGGGCCTGTCTAACTGTGTTACGGCACGTGGCATCGGCCTGATCGGTAACAGAACAAGTGTTGATGACATATACATCTGCACTGTCTTTGAAATCCACGCGTTCAAATCCTGCATCGCGCAGTTGACGGCCTATGGTGCTGGTCTCTGCAAAATTGAGTTTGCAACCAAGCGTATGGAAAGCGACCGTTCTGCGCATAGGTGGCAAAGATACGAGGTTGAATGGGAAGCGTTCAGCACCAACGCACAATGAGTCCACATTATCAACTACTCAAGCTTCGATATGGAACGCCACCTGCCCTGGACGGACAGACTCCGAACCATCGGGCATGGTCTCTCGCAGCAACAGATGTTCGGTCATCGGTAGCTCGAATACTTCTTTCATATTGCGAATCACACCTGCGGGAACAAAGTGAGTGTGAAGTTGGGCGATGAGCTCATTACCATTGAACTGTAATGCTGCTTTTTCAAGCAATGTCATAAGTTCTTCTCGATGTGCCACCCGATGCTGCACAGTTGTAAAGCGCACGTCTTGGCCGACTTCAGGGCAATTGAGTACCATGCATAGCTGTTCAAATTGCCGATCACTGCCTACTGCAAGAACGATCATCTGGCCATCCTTGGAAGTGATGGTCTCGCCATAGGGACAGATATTCGGATGAATTGACCCTGAGCGGGTCTGAATCTTGCCGCCCATCAGCCAATTGTTGGCATAGTTGCTCAATGCAGATATCGCAGCATCAAAAAGTGATGTGGTCACATGGCATCCTTTGTTCGTTCTCAATTTGTTGAATAGAGCCAAGAGTAGCCCTTCTTTCAACTGATGCGCTGCAAGAATATCAATGATCGCTAAAGGGAACTTGAGTGGTGGCTTATCTGCAAATCCATTCATCGACATGAAACCAGCTTCTGCTTGCAATACCACATCATAAGCTGCCCGCGGATCCTGTTCGCCATAACCTGTGATGCTACCATAGATCACGTCAGGGTTGATCGCCTTGATGGCATCATAGTCCATGCCTAGTTTCTTATCGTCACCGGGTTTGAAATTGCTGACAATGACATCGGCCTCGCTGGCCAATTGAAGTGCTTCGGCACGGCCCTTATCGCTCTTGAGATCCAGCATCAGGTGCTTCTTGCCCCAATTCACCGAGCAGAAATAAGCAGAGTGCTTTTGCTCTTCCGGTTCAGAGGCCAATTTCCACGATCGCGTCACATCGCCACCAGTTCTAAGGTTTTCAACCTTGGTCACCTCTGCGCCCAGCTCGGCAAGAAATGTTCCTACAGAAGGTCCAGCTAGTACAGACGCCAGTTCAAGCACCTTTAATCCATTGAGGTCAGTTCTCGTGTTCACGTCCTATCTGCGTATTGCTTCCTTTTACTTTCAACTCTTCTTCTATCATCTGTTCCTGCTCTTCAACAGATAGTTGCTTGTCGTATAGCGGGCGAAGGTCTGGCTGACCTGCATTGACCCATGCAGTGTACCAAAGGCTCCCAATAGCATGCACGCTTGCTCGCATTCTGCGCTCAACTTGGCCGTTGAGTCGGTTGTGATATTCTCGAGAATATTCTCGAGAGTATACCTGCATCAATGCCTGTCCGCGATTTTCCATTGCATATTTCATGTCGGTTGGAAAGGAGGCATTCAACTCGCGTTCGAACCGTAGTACGCTGTCAACGGCATTATTGCTGGCTTCAATCACATCCCACGCAAAGTTCAAGGGATCTTCAATGTAGTCGGCCCTTCCCACCAGAAAGTCATATTCTTCCGAAAAAAGTTCTGGAAGTCGTGTTTCCCAGAATCCATGTATTCCGACCTGATCGGTCATTTTCCCATTGTAATTCTTAGTAGTGTGCAATGGCACGTGCGCATCGCCTACATAATGCCCAAGTTCGGTGCTGTATTTCAATATCCCGTCAAGATTCCCTTCTTGAAAGGCCTTGGTGAGACGAAACATCATATTGTCGATGTGCCATGGTACAATGCCATAAGCCTTGAGCGTGTCTTCGCTGTATTTGGCAACCGCATCTTTCCAGATTCGCGGCATGGTTTCAAAAGGCTTGTCCTGAGCGTAATGGTCAATGTCTATGTAATGCCTTGGCGCTTCGTCTTTGCCAATGTACCTGCGTTTGTCAGGGTCAATGGCATGTTCCTCTATATAGCTGATGTTGCGCTTGTATAGGCCTATCATCTCTTCTGGCAGGGTGAACACGGCCAGCCGATTTATCTTCCTGTGCCCAAAGAAGCCCCATGGGAACACCATGTTCTGACCCGCAAGCAGGAGCAACAACGTTATACAGATGCGTTTTGCCCAGATGATCCTCATGCGCGGTCGAAATTATGAATTACCATGGGCAGCCTATGTGATGAAATCCTTAACCGGAAGAATAAAACTGTTCTAGTGTGCCATCAGCTCCAAAAAGAAAACCCCGTGATTCTCGAGGAACCACGGGGTTTCATCAGTTAGGTTTAAAGTTCAATGTCCGTATTCGGAGATAAACTTGATACGCATCAGACGCACTTCTTCTTCAGAGTAATCGTTTTCGCCTAGCTCTACCAATGCATCCTTGATACTGTCAGACTTCGCTTCGCGGAAGTAGTCGTACACCTCTTCCTGCTTGTCTTCGTCAATTATTTTGTCGATGTAGTAGTTGAGGTTGATCTTGGTTCCGCTGGCCATGATATGTTCAATCTCTGTCAACAATTCATCGATCTCCATTCCTTTTGCCTCAGCGATGTCCTCAAGGTCGAGTTTGCGATCAATACTCTGAATGATATGAACCTTGTTGCTGGATTTCTTAGCAACAGATCGTACAACCATGTCTTGCTCACGTTCTATCTCGTTCTCTTCAACATAGTCCTTGATGAGTTCAATGAACGGTTCACCGAAGCGCTTGGCCTTGCCGACACCCACGCCAGTGATGTCTTTCAATTCGTCAAGCGTTATCGGGTAGCGCAGCGCCATGTCCTCCAATGAAGGATCTTGGAAAATGACGAATGGAGGAAGTCCTTCCTCTTTAGAAAGGTCTTTGCGAAGTTCCTTCAGCATACGGAGAAGAACTTCATCGAAGGCGCCACCACCGGCAGCTCCTTTCATTGGTCCTGATGCCGCTGCGTCCTCTTCGTTTGGTTCAGCATCAAAATCGTGATCGAGTGTCATTAGGAACGAAACTGGTTTTTTAATGAATGCACGGCCTGAAGGACTTATTTTGAGAAGCCCATAGTTTTCAATGTCTTTGGTCAATAGTCCAGCAATAAGCGCTTGTCTGACCATCGATTCCCAATACTTCTGGTTCTTGTCGGCACCTGCACCGAAAACGTCCAGTGTATCATGCTTGTAAGACGTGATGGTATTACCGCTGATACCTAGAAGAATGTTCACCACGTGCTTCATCTTGAATTTCTCCTTGATGTCTACAACGGTCTGAAGCAACATGGCCATTTCTTCTTTGGCCTCTTCCTTCTTTTTGGGGTAGCGGCAGTTGTCGCATCCTTCTTTGCATCGCGCAGAGTCAAACTCTTCGCCAAAATAGTGAAGCAGGAATTTTCTTCTGCATACTGAGGCTTCTGCATAAGCAACAACTTCTTGCAGAAGTTGCTTGCCTATCTCTTGTTCAGAGATTGGTTTGCCTTGCATGAACTTCTCCAGTTTATTGATGTCGTCATAGCTATAGAAGGCAATACACTGCCCTTCTCCACCATCGCGACCTGCACGACCAGTCTCCTGATAGTAGCCCTCCAAGCTCTTAGGAATGTCGTGGTGGATAACGAAACGCACGTCTGGCTTGTCGATACCCATGCCGAAAGCTATCGTGGCAACAATAACATTAGCATCGTCCATAAGGAACTCATCCTGATGACGAACCCGTGATGCCGCATCCAATCCCGCATGATAGGGAAGGGCCTTGATGCCATTCACGTTGAGTGTCTCAGCAATCTCTTCAACTTTTTTGCGGCTCAGGCAATAAATGATGCCCGATTTCCCTTCCTGTTGCTTGACAAATTTGATAAGGTCACGGTTCACGTCCTTTGATTTTGGACGTATCTCATAATACAGGTTGTCGCGATTGAACGATGATTTGAACACATTGGCATCTACCATGCCGAGGTTCTTTTGAATGTCCTGCTGCACCTTTGGAGTAGCAGTTGCAGTCAAGGCAATAACGGGAACTTTGCCCATCGCCTCGATCATTGGACGCAGTCTACGATAGTCAGGACGGAAATCATGGCCCCATTCCGAGATGCAATGCGCCTCATCAATGGCCACAAAAGAAATGTTGACCGATTTGAAGAATTCAATATTCTCCTCCTTGTTCAACGATTCTGGTGCAACAAACAAGAGCTTGGTCACACCACTTGTGATGTCTGCACGCACACGCTCACTTTCTGACTTCGAAAGCGAAGAATTGAGGAAGTGTGCAATACCATCAGTGGTACCGAAGCTTCTGATGGAATCCACCTGATTCTTCATCAGTGCAATAAGTGGCGACACGACTATGGCCGTCCCTTCCATCAAGAGAGCAGGGAGCTGGTAGCACAGCGATTTCCCACCACCTGTAGGCATGATCACAAAAGTGTCCTTGCCGTCCAATACGCTCTGAACGATGGCTTCCTGCTCACCTTTGAATGCATTGAAACCGAAGTATTTCTTCAGCGATTTCTTGAGTTTTGAATCTTCCATTACTTGCATTTCACTTTTTCTTTTGTCTTAAAAGTAGGTGTTTTCTCATCCAGGCCATTAAGGGTTGAACAAACTGATTTCAAAAGCTACATCATGGATACCTATCAATCGGGCCATGTTTTCAAAAGGGGTGCAAATGTGTGTAATAAAAGCATTCACAAAACCCGAAAAAATCAAGTAATACGATCATTTCATGTTGCATTTTCGACCAATTATGGCTCTTTGACCTCAAGTGCTCAATTTTGGCCTCCTAATATATGAAAAGCTTATTCATTTGGTCTACTGTTGTCAGAGAGTGAAATTAGATGTTTTAATTTGAAACGTGCAAATGAAAGACCTGACAATTGTGATTCCGGCCTATAATGAGGCGGGTTCACTACCTGATGTAATGCCGAACTTGTTGCATTTCTGCTCATCAAATGATGTGAGGTTGATTGTCGTGAATGATGGGTCAGTGGATGCCACTGCAACAGTGTTGGATGGATTTTGCTCACAAGCAAACCTAACAGTGATCCACCATAAGCTCAACAGGGGTTATGGTGGTGCCATCAAATCTGGCATTCGCAACGTTGAGACAGCACTTGTCATAACCATGGATGCTGATGGACAGCATCAGCTGAGAGATGTGGAGGCGCTATACGCCTGCTTGAAGTCTCATGATGCCGATATGGTGGTGGGCAACAGAGCTGGTCAGCGTGATGCCAGTATTTATAGAGGAATGGGTAAATCGCTGATCCGTTGGTTTGCACGGTTGCTATTGCCGATACATATACATGATATCAATTCGGGCATGAAGATATATGACGCGGCCTTGGCGAAGCGGTATATTGGCTTGTGTCCTGACCATATGGCGTTCAGCGACATCATTGCCATGGTTTTCATCAGCCAGCGGCATCGCGTGCTCGAAATTCCGATAACGGTGTTGCCACGTCATTCAGGTGTAAGCACCATTAGTACCATGACCGCCATTGATACGGTCCGCGAGATTCTGAACATTGTAATTCTGTTCAATCCGATGCGGGTGTTCATGCCGATCTCTCTGTTTCTTCTCTTTTTTGGTGTCATCTGGGAACTGCCTTTCTTATTTAAAGGAATGGGTGTAAGTGTCGGTGCCATGTTGCTTATTGTATCTGGGTTAATCTTCTTGTTCCTTGGGCTTATGGCCGAACAGCTGTCTACCATCCGCAAAGCGTTGGTTGAAAAGTGAGTGCTGTCTATCTGTTCAGTATAGACCTGGAGGATGTGCGAACGCACGTTGTGAATGGGAAGACATTCAAGGAGCGTGTACCTGAGAATACCGAGCTATATCTCCGTTTTTTAAAAGAAAACGCGAGCACATGCACCTTTTTTGTCGTAGGTGAGATTTTGCGTGCCTATCCAGAACTTATTGAACTGATCATACAAAATGGGCATGAGATAGCGTGCCATTCCGATATACATGTTCCGTTGGATAAACTGGGACGTATCGGTTTCAGTAATGATATTGAAGCCTGGTTGCATTCTGCGGAAGCCTTGGGTGTTAAAAATGTAACTGGATTTCGGGCACCTACATTCTCATTGACAGCGCAAACCCCTTGGGCATATCAAATACTTCGGGAACATGGGTTCACCTATTCCAGTTCTGTGCTACCGGCAGGTAATCCGTTGTATGGTTGGCCGGGATTTGGGGAATCTCCAAGAATGGTAGACGGAATTCTCGAGCTGCCTATGAATCTTTCGTCATTCGGACCTCTGAAAGTGCCATTTGGGGGAGGCATCTACTTCAGACTGCTTCCATCTATTGTACTGAGACGGATGTTCAAGAGTTCGGCACGCAACGAAAAGGCTGTTCTTGGGTATTTTCATCCTTATGATGTGGATACAGAACAGGAGTATTTCATGCATCCTGGACTTGGCGATAGCAGGTTTTATAACGCACTCATGTATCATGGTCGAAATACCGTGTTCAGTAAATTAAGCATGATCATGGATATGGGATTTGCCTTTCAGCGTTATGACACTTATGCTTCTGGTATAATGACATCTTTGTTGGTATGACCTATCAGATAAGAAAGTTAGATTGCAGTGAGAATGAGCTGGTAAAAGTTGTCTCATTGCTGCAGTCTGTATTTCCAAATGCAGGTTTCACCCGTAAGTTACTTAAATGGCAATATGTTCAGAACCCGGATGGAGTAGCCTTAGGTTATAATGCATGGCATGATAGCGGCACTTTGGCAGCACATTACGCAACGATGCCGATACGTGCCAATATCAATGGATTGGAAGAAAGGGGATTGCTTTCGCTGAATACGGCCACAGATAAAGGTCATGCAGGAAAGGGGTTGTTCACAAGATTGGCCCAAGAGACCTATGCAAAAGCAAGAGAGGAGGGATTCAAGTTTGTGATTGGAGTGGCCAATGCAGCAAGCACTCCGGGCTTTGTTCGAAAACTGAATTTTCAAGAAGTTGGACCGCTTCGCGCAATGATCGGCTTGGGGAATGTGCCACGGTCAGAGGCTGTGGATAATAAATTCGGTCGTGTTTGGAATGCCGAATCCATCCTTTGGCGATCATCTCATCCAGACAAGAAGTATGCTAGGCATCATCACGGTGATAGAACCGTTATAAGCACTGCAACAGGCGTTCTTGGCATTACGGCCATAATGGGCGAGTTTTCTGAAACGCAGATACCTGGAGTGTCAGTAAGAGCGTTGCCGTTGTGTTTTCAACTTCATATAGGGCTCGATCCGAGCAAGCAATGGGGGCGTTCGTTGTATGTCAATATCCCTATGCTGTGGAGACCATCGCCACTTAATCTCATTTTTCTTGACCTGACCGGACAGGGACGAATCTTAGATGTTGGTGCGGTCGTTTTCCGTGCCATGGACTTTGATGCCTACTGACCCTGTTTGGCCAATTCCATTTTGGCCCAATTGAGATTGTTCCTGGCAAGTTGGTAATCTGGTCGTATTGCTAGTGCCTTCTCACACGCTTCAATGCCTAGTTTCCATTGTCCCATGGCATTTTGTGCCGAACAGATGTTGTTCCATGCATCAGCATAATCAGGTCGCAATTCCAGTGCACTTTTGCATGCTACTATGCATTCGTTGAATTGGTTGTTGCGGTAATAATGCAAGCTGAGATTGAGATAGTTCTCCGGTGTCGGGGCATCGATGACCAACTGTTTTGCCTGTTCCAATTGTGAGCCCACAGTAGCTCCCATGACACTTAAAAGCCCTTGAGCAAATTGGTGTCCGGGGCTTAATCGCAAAGCTTCTTTGGCGTAGTACTCTGCTTCGGAAGCACGATTGTGGTCGAAAAGCCATCTAGCATAGAAATAATGACAATCAGGGTAGTTCCATCCTTTTTCTACTGCAACCCTGTATAAACGCTCTGCTTCGGAGTCATTGCCCAATGCACTTTGTGCTGTGGCCATATTGACAAATAGATAAGGATGATTGCGGTAGTTGGTATTGAGCGCTCGGTTGTAATATTCCATGGCCACATCATAGTTGCCTTCCCGCATCTGCGACAGACCGTAATTCATAAGTCCACGTCCATTATTTGGGCTTTTTTTCGTCACATCCAACCACAGCGATTCTTCCGTTCCCCAGGTCTCATTTCGGTTGATAACTCCAAAAGCATGCCCACCATATAACAATGCCACTGAAAGCAACGCAGCATTCCGAACTGATGGCGCATCGGTAGGGAATTCAGCTGCCCGCTTCAAGAACCATTGTGCAACTGGCCAAGTGAGCGCAAGCACAAGGCCTACATAAGGGAAGAACATCCTGTGGTCGTTAGTCACCTCTGAAAGCGGTACGAAGCTGGAGGTGGGTAGCAACGCCAGAATGAACCATAGCAGGCCAAACGCTACCGGGCGTTGCGTTTCCTTCATTGCTGTTCGAAATATGGTGATCACAAGGGCAAGTAGAAAAAGCATGCCGACAAGGAAACGCACATCAGCCATGGACTCGAGCGGTTCCCAGTCCGAATCGGCTGAAAGGCCCACAGGCACAAAGAAGAGCCAGAAATAGCGTAGAATGACGAACGGCTGTGTGATGGCATATCGGAAAGCGGAATCGCCACCAGGAACCCATGTTTCAGGTGTCAATTTGTGCGTAAGCAGAAAAAAACCAAAGCAGATCACTGCAGCAGGAACGGCCCATTTGAGCAGGGCAGGCCATTGCTTTGGATTCAGCATTCCTTTGATGTCCAGCTTTAGTTCGAACAGGGCCACATATGCCAGCATGATTGGCAGATACATGACGGCTGTTTGTTTCACAAGAATGCCAGCCGCAACGGGTAGCAATGCCAGATGGCGTTTCCATCCTTTTGTACCCACAAAAATGAGCATGCCGCCCACTACAGCAACGGTAGATAAGATGTCGGACCGCGCAGAGATGTAATTGACCGTTTCAGCATTAACGGTGTGCAGGCAATAGAAACCAGCGG
>JBFYQB010000142.1:0-5108 GCA_041302955.1 Flavobacteriales bacterium | reverse complement strand
ACGCTACTATGTCTTCTTGTATTCTTCGCTCTGACTGACTGTGCGGTAGCGCAAAGCATTGAATGGATGGGTGCCATGTGGCCACCGGACGCCCCAGCAGTGGAATTGGGCTCAGACGGGCGAGACATCATCGTTGATGTTGAAGGAAACGTGTATACAACTGGCATGCTGCAAGCCAGTAATAGCACAGAATCATTCTCGACATATAAACTGAATTCCAACGATCCAGGTCATGAGTTGTCGATGTCGGAGGTGGGGATGTTCCTCATGAAACAGAACTCAGATGGTGAGGTTCTATGGAGTAAAGTTTGGGAACATCTCTGGACATCCGCATCACTTGGGATTACAAGTACTGGTGATATTGTGCTTGCTGGAACGTTTTCCGCAACTGTTGACTTTGACCCAAGCGCAGAAACGTATGAGGTCGAATTCACGGGTTCAGGGAATATCTCATCCTCAGCGTTTGTGATGAAGCTTAGTTCTTCGGGCGATTTCTTGTGGGTCAAAGATTTTCAAGGTGATGGTGTACTGAATGGAGGGGCAGGGATTGATGGGCTTTCAATTGGTCAGAACGACCAGATTGTCGCAACAGGCGTGTTCAGTGGAAGTGTGAATTTAGGTGAGCTGGAGTCGTCCTATATGAGTATTGATGGTTTCGTGCTGTGCCTTGACAGCGATGGGAATTTTGTATGGAACAAATTGATGTATGGAATCAACGCGTACTACTATGTCGATTCAAGAGGTGTGACAATCGACAACGAAGGAAATGTTTTAGTGACAGGGAGTTTCAAAGGTCATGTACGATTCAATGGTTTGGACAACATGGCACTGCTAACATCTTCAGGAAGCGGCCCTTTGGGAAGTCCTACCGCAAACCCTGAGATGGATATCTTCACTATGAAAATTTCTTCATCAGGCGAGTTTTTATGGGTTAAGAAATTTGGAAACATCGGTTCCGCTGGAGCCAATGAATCGAATCTCTCATTCTCGGTGGTAACAGACAATCAAGGAAACATCTTTTCAACTGGTTCCTTCAAAGGGCTGACCAACTTTGGAGGATTCACCTTGGGCAACAATTTAGATACATACCCCTTACCTGAGCGAATATTCCTGTGCAAGCAAGATGGTGATGGAAATGTGATTTGGGCCAAAGAGTTTGGAGTTGGAGTTGGATGGGATGTCGATGTAGATGAATCGGGAAATGTTGCTTTTGCTGGCAACTTCGGATGTTGTCCTGTCTCCTCAGAACCTTCGGATTTCGATCCTGGCACTGGTGTATACAACTTAACGTCTCAAGGCCTTAGAGACGGTTTTGTGTGTCGTGTTGATAATGTTGGAAACCTAATTTGGGCAGAGCAATTCGGGTATAATGGGTCTGACGACATTGAGGGAGTTCACATTAGCAATTACACCGTTTACGCAACTGGCGTGATATCATCACCCCTTGGGCAACAAGGCTATCCAAACGGCATGTTTAACGTGAAATTCTCCCCAGAAGAAGAATGTGCAACATTCAACGCAGCCATTACAGAAGCTGAATCTGTTAGCTGCAATGAATTGGGCGAAGTCAGTGTCTTGGCGTATGGTGGTATGGAACCATACACCTATCTGTGGAACACAGAACCACCTCAAACCACAAGCACGGCTTTGGCTGCTGGGCCGGTCACCGTAACTGTTACTGATGAAGCGGGGTGTCAGCGCAGCAGGACAGTAATACTGTCAGGGCCAGTAGGCGCACTCTTGGGCGCAATTGACCTGAATGCCAACATTGTCGTCAACTTTGGTTCTCCGGGCCCGACAATTCCCGGTGGGCCGTTCTGTACCACTACAGGAGTCATTTTGGTTGATGCTTTCAACAATGGTTGCATCCCTACAAATGCAACATTGGAACTGAGCACTGGTGATTACATGACACTGATCTCGTCTGACCCACCTCCATCATCTGTTTCGGGAAACAGTTTCACATGGCATCTTACGGATTTCGGTTTTGAGTCTGGGCATTTCATTCCTGCCGTGTCCTTTCAGATTGACCCTACGGTGCCTTTGTTTTCAGAGACATGTATCTCAGTATCGATCACATCTTTAGAGGAAGACATCCATCCATACAATAATCAGAAGGAGCAGTGCTTTCCGATCTTCTGCTCTTATGACCCTAACGATAAGATCGTCCACCCTCAGGGGATTGGTGAGGAAGGATTTACAGAGCCGAACCAGACCATGACCTACACAGTGCGGTTTCAAAATACCGGAACAGCTCCCGCTTTCAACATCTTCATCCTTGATACGATAGATACAGACCTCGACATTTCCACGTTTAGAGTAGTGGGGCAGAGCCATTATCCGATGATCACCGAATTGGAACCCGGTAACGTCATCAGGTTCAGGTTTGACAACATCTTGCTTCCCGACAGCACAAGTAACGAGCCTGAGAGCCATGGTTATGTCATATATGAAATCGATCAGATGCCTGACCTCAGTTCAGGTGAACAGATGTTGAACACCGCGAACATCTACTTCGATTTCAACGAACCTGTTCAGACGAACACAGTGGTAAATACGATTGCTTGGCCTGTTAGCACCGAAGACCCGCAGCTCTCAAGAATCAACATCAGGGCCTATCCTGTACCCGCCAGTGATTGGGTCAGGATAGCGTCTCACGAGCTTATCGAAGAAATATCGGTCATTGATGCGCTTGGCAGAATCATCTTTCGCGAAAGACCAGAAAGCAATACCACAGAACTGAGATGTTCCAACTGGCCCACCGGAATCTATTTTCTGGATGCCACAACCGCGCAAGGCAGGTCATATCTGAAAATATCCATCAAGTAATCCAAACATTATTTCTGAGAGTAATGCCAGCTATTGAGAATGCTTCTTGGATAAACCCATCTTTTTAGATTGTACAGAAAAGCATTCAAATAAAGAGCGAAAGAGATGACGGAAAACGAACCTGTGATGGCAAAAAAATTCAGAAAATTAATAGAACCACTACTTCTCGAATATAGGTCTCGAAGGTCTATAGAATGGAAATTGGATTGGCTCTTAAATAAGATCGAAAATGGAGAATATGACCTTGCAAAAAAAGATGATGAAACTGGCCGTGAAATTGAAGGTGCTTTTCTTAAGAAGCTATACAAATATCCAGTTCCAATAAATTATATAATGTATGACGCAAGGCATGAATACGATCAATTAATGGATAAAATTGTTCTTCAAGATGAGTTAGCCGAAGAACACGATGCATATTTTGGGAAGTACACATTGACAATAAAGGGAAAGATATTTAGTGGTTATGTAAACGAAAGAAGAAAGGAACGCATCAATAAATATGTGTCCATTGCCACCGGAACATTTGCTCTTATCGCAACTGGCATTGCTATAATCGTTGGACTATCGGAAATAGGTCTAATAACCACATTGAAACAACAGCAAGAAAAAGAGCAAGTAGAAGCGATGCGGATAGACATACTAGAATTAAAAGATGAAGTGGCCTGTCCGAAGTCTCTGACTCCTGAAACAGGTCGATAGGCTCAATTCACAAGGGAAAGCTAAGCCCCAGCTCTCCCAAGTGTTCCATTGCGCTCGTTGAAGAGACCCTATGAGGGCGGGTGGAATGATGGGCATGAGATGGCTTCGTTCCTCGCCATGACGAGACGGGAGGGACGATAGGGACAATAGGGACGGGTCTTCGATACGGCCCGAAAAGGGCCTACTCAGACTGACCTACGAGGGCTCGATTGGGGAGAGGGATAGCACAGACGTTGGGGGCTGCGTGCGTTAGGGATGGAAGTGGAAATCCTTTTGCTTTTTCAGCAAAAGATTGCAACGCACAGCCCGACCCGTAGGGGAACGCCCAAAAAACAAACGTTCGATCCGCCTTCCGATATTTGGCAGCCTTCAAGCAGCCCCATGAAACCATCCCGCCAGTCGTTCTTTCTCCTTGCCGTGCTCACGCTTTTTGCCGGGTTTGTGCTCACCGCCTCGGGTTGGAAAGGCAAGGAGGCCGTCTCGATTGCAGGCAGCATCGGGGTGCTATGGTTTCATTTCAGTGCGCATTTCGGTGAGCGCGGCACCAAGTGGAAAGCATGGCCGCTGCATCTGATGGTGGTCAGTTTCATCATCGCAAACCTGTTGCGCAGCTTCGGAGTGGCGATGGCGACTGCGTTCATCCTCATCGCACTGGTGGCTTTCATGGCGCATGTGCTGACGAGCGGTTTGGCTTTGATGCCTACCGAAGAAAAAGTGGAGGGGGAAGAGGGTCAGGAGGCCAAGAAGTCGGAGTAGGCCATCCGAATGCCGTCTTCCAATGCAATGCGGTGCTTCCATCCAAGGCCGTGCACCTTGGACACATCCAACAGTTTGCGGGGCGTTCCATCGGGCATGGAGGCATCCCATTGTATCTCGCCACTGAAACCGATGATGGAGCGGATGAGTTCGGCCAGTTCGCGGATGCTGATGTCCTCGCCCGTGCCGATGTTCACTGTTTCGCGGCCTGTGTAGGTCTGCATCAGGTGTACGCAGGCTTCGGCCAGGTCGTCCGCAAAGAGGAATTCGCGCCTTGGGCTGCCGCTTCCCCACAGTGTTACGTGCGGTGCACCGATTGTTTTCGCCTCATGGAATTTGCGGATGAGCGCGGGCAGCACATGGGAGTTCTTCAGGTCGTAGTTGTCTCCATAACCATAGAGATTCGTGGGCATCACGCTGATGAAATTGCTGCCATATTGGTCGTGATACGCCTCGCAGAGTTTCAGCCCGGCTATCTTGGCGATGGCATAAGGCTCGTTGGTAGGTTCGAGCGCACCCGTGAGCAGATATTCCTCCTTGAGCGGTTGCGGGGCCAACTTCGGATAGATGCAGGACGATCCGAGGAACAGCAGTTTTTTCACGCCATGCTTGTGGGCCGCATGCACAGCGTGCGTAGCGATTGCAAGATTGTCATACAGAAACTCGGCCCTAAAGGTGTTGTTGGCGTGGATGCCGCCCACTTTGGCCGCTGCAAGGATCACGTGGTCGGGTTTTTCTTTGGCGAAAAAGGCGTTGACAGCGGCTTGATCCCGCAGGTCCAGTTCAGCTGATGTCCGTGTTATGATGTTCGCGAAACCCTGTGC
>JBFYQB010000141.1:0-6407 GCA_041302955.1 Flavobacteriales bacterium | reverse complement strand
TCACGATCGGTTCGCCTTGCGCATACTCCCAATAGCGTGGTTCCTTGCCCGGATACTTGTACAGGCCGAAAAAGCGGTCGTCAGGTGCCTCTACCGCGCAGAAGTTGTCCTGACCTATGGTATACTTTATCTCACGGTCCAAGGCCTGAGAGGTAACCGCAGTCCCCGTCACGCCAGAACCACTGCCATTTTCAGTAGGTTGCGCTGCGGGTCTGTTTGAAAAAGCCTGTGCCGACCCATTGGCCGTGCCCACATTGAGCAGTTTTTTCTTTTCCGTGTTGAACTCCTCCTGTGTGAGAACGCCTTCGTCCATGAGGCTCTTCAATTTTTTCAGCTCGTCTGCTACTGAGTTTGCCGTAGTTGTCGGAATGCTCTTGTTCGCGTTTGCTGGAGCTGAGACCTTTTTCTTGGGGGTCGTATCCATTTTCGACAGTTTTTCCAGCGAGTATTTTTTCATGACGGGAAATGAAAAATCATTTCGTGCCACCATGTTCAGTACCCAGTTAGCATTCTCCTTGGTAAAGAAACCATTGTAGGGCTGAATGCTCAGTCCAAACCGCTTCACATTACTCAGGTCATTCGGGTCTATCAGAAACAGGCTGTCTTTTACAATGTAGATCAGATGCCGATTATCGGGTGAAATCCTAAAGACCGGAAGCAGTGACTCTTTACTTTTTGGCATGGTGGTAGAGAAATTGCTGCCGTGATCTGCCTTGTACGTCCTGTTATTTTCAAAGTCATAGGAGGCCACTTTCTTCGGATTCAGTGCGGCCCTTATCTGCTCAGGAAGTTTATTGCTGCTGAATGTATATTCATTTCCGTTCAGCTTTCCTAATTGTCCTTTGGAAGAAACAAAAAAGAGCCGGTCATCAGAAGCCATCACCATGCCTGTGAGTTCATTGTGCATGAGGTCTGTATTCTGGAAACCCGTTGTGTCTATGAGCCCCAATTTAGACCAATAGCTGCTCGAGGTGTTCTTCCAGAAAAGGCCGCCCAGTGCACTTTCCTTCTCATAAAGAAATTCGCTTTGTTGATAAACGTTATTCTCACCAGCCACCCCATAGGCATTGCTGCCCTCTTTTCGCTTCAGTTCCTTATTATATTCAAATTTTGCTTTTCCGCTTTTAAAGTCAAGACCTTTCTCTTTGTTGCCAAAGAAGGACACCACCATTTGATGAAACCCGAATTGTGAATAATTCCCGTAATACTTAATACTGCCAGTTTTATCGAAATACAAGGAAATTGCAGTTGAAAGCACGTATCTTACAGAAGATTTTACATCTCCATTGTTGGCGTCAATAATATAACTTCCAACTTTCAGGCAACCCTCACAACCTTTGTCAGAAAGTGTGACCAAATAGAAGTATCGGTCATTCTCTGAGACAATGACATTGGTGTGGCCTACGCTATTGAGCCTATCATCATCGGTGTACCGCTGCGAAACGCGACAAAGGTTTTTATCGATTCCAGGCGTTGCATTGATATATTTCAGGATTCCGTTCTGCACCTGAAGAGATGCACCATTGTCAAAATCATACCGGTACATAGAGGTAACTCTCCCTTCACCGCTGTTCATGCCACCATCTGTTTTGCCCAAAAAGGCGTCTATCAATCCCTGTGATATGTTCGGGTCTTTTTCGGCAAACAGTGCCTCGCTGCTGATTTTGGCCAGTTTTCCACGTTCTTCATTCAGTCTTTCCTGCTCAGCGTTGTCGGCAATAATGCCTGAGAGCAGTTCCATGCCCAGGCCTATGGTCATGGCCGACTCGTAAGACCCGGTGAGATTGCTGAGATTGGATATCAGCATGGGGTCTGTGACGAACGACCCAAGTTCATAATTGCCTGCGTTCGCTTCTCTGAGGATATTTTCAAGCGTAGAATAACTGTTGAACAGATAATCCATCTTCTGTCCCACATTCTGATAGTTGGGATTCTGGAGAATGCTCGGGTTTTGCTCGAATGCGGCATGTACATCAGCATATATCTGTCGGTAGCTCAGGTCCTTATCCGCACCCAAGTAATTGCTGTAGCTTGAAAGAGCGCTTTTCAAAGCGCCTTGGGGCAATGTGCCTGCAAGTTCGTTCAGAAATTTGCCGTCAATTCCAACCGGGTTGTCCGGATTCATTTCCAAACCTGCCACCAGCGAGTTCAGAATGACATCAGCTGTTCGGTCATTGTTCTGCGCATTGACGCTGCTGTAAACAACGATAACTGACAACAGGCATACGAGTCTGATTCTTCTTACGAGGTGCTTTCTGCGTTCCATTTTACGGGTTTTGGCTTATAGCTTCTACTCTGGTATTGAGGCAAGCAGAATTTCCGGTACTGCAAGCCCTTCTTTCACCAGCCGCTTCACAAAAGTGACCTTGCCTTGTTCATCCACGCAATCGGGCAGATCGGATATGATGAATGTTATGGGAACGAATGGCTGGAAGGAAATACCCACCACTTTCAAATTTTGAATAGCGCTTAACTAACCAACAAAACTCCATCTCGACTTCATTGTGGTCAATACTCAGGTCTGAGTATTTTTCACTCAATCGGAATGGTAATGAAGATCTCTGTTCCTGTTCCTGCTCTGCTATCGATCTCAAAAGAGCCTTTGTGTATTTGCACCCGCGACCTTATGTCGGTCAGTCCATTACCGTTGTTGACCGTGTCAGGCTCAAATCCCACTCCATCATCTGAATAATGAAAAAGGTAGTGATCGCCATGGTTATAGAACTCGAAAACAGCATGGTCGGCTTTGCTGTGCTTTATCGAGTTGGTGCATAACTCTACCAAAGCCAAAAAAACATCATGTGTCCAAGGCGCAGAAATCTGGGCCGGAAATTCGAAACAATACAATTGGAACTGCTCATGGCCCAATACACGGTTCAAATTTTCCAAATGTTGTTTGAACGCATCTGTTAACCGCCCATCGCGCAGCGCGGTAGGCATTATCTGGTGGGAGAGATTGCGCAGGTCGCTGCCCAATTGATCCACCTCTGTTATCAGCTCTCTGTCCTTTATTTTTCGGGCCATTAGACCCAGTGTTACAAGACGCCCACCGAAATAATCGTGCAACAAAGCCGACAACCGAGACCTTTCATTCAATTCTCCGTTTGCGAGGTCTCTAAGGCTTTCTCCTTTTGCCAATGCCAGTTCTTTAAGCAGCCTGTTGTTATGAGCGAAAGCATTGATGTAAATCTGCGCAAGGGCCATTCCGAAAACAATGGTCTCGTAGCTGATTATCAGTTCCAATGTCTCTCTTGGAAAGGCGATGTCTATGAGTTGAACCTCCTTCAGCACAAGAACTATAATGGCCAACAATATCAAGCTGAATGCTGAGAGGACCAATAGCGTCCTTTTTCGTTGGAACCTCAATTCGTTGAACAGGTGCAACACGGTGGTCAACATCAACAATAGAACAACCGTGTAACACATGTCAACCAAATGCTGTATCAATTGTAACCGCATCAACGGGACATAGAAAACGGTAGACACCACGATGATGGCCAACAATAGCATGCCTTGAGGGCGCAAGGCACGGGATACCCATGATGCTGTTGTAGGCGGCACAAAATGGTAAAGGAACACGCAGAACATAAGCGGACTGAAGAACGCGGCATATAGGCGAACATGACTGACATATATGAACCCCGGCATGACCGTGGCCTTCAGCAGCCCAGTAGAAGCGCCTATGTAGCAGAGATTTACAAGCGCCAGCAGCACATACCAAGCGTATACAGCCTTGCGTGTGTGCAAGGCCGTGGCGACATTGAAAAAGAGGAGCACCACCAGTATGGCGGAAATGAAAACGGAAACCCCCAAATGGATGGACTCCTGCCTAAGGAAATCCTCTGCGGAGGTGAGCCGGGGTGCAACCCTCAGATAAGAAGTCACCTTCTTAACCCGAAGAAACACAGTGACACTTTCATTATGTCTCAATGCAACCGAAGCGTGCGGCACCAGAGCTGGCAACCAAGAGCCGACCACCCAGTCGCCCATAAGTTCTCGCCCAAAGGGGTACAACACTTCAACCGAGTCAAGATTCGGATCAACAAGGTTGATGACGACCGAGTGGGTCTCATGGGAGGTGTTGAGCAGATCGTAACGCAGCCAGACCGTTGCATTCTGATTGAAACCTACATCGATTGATGCACCAGCAGCAAGTTCAGACCATTGGTTGAAGGTACTCGCGAGCACTTGCCCTTCTGAGCAGACACCCTCTGCATCTACATAGTACTGCGACCGTACAGAAACGGTATTCTCAGCTCTACTACTGCTGAAAGGAGCTACAAGTAACGCTACAAATACAGCAATCCATTGATTACTAATCATGCAGACACATCCCAACTGCTTTGGTGGTTACTTGAAGTTCCGCAACCCGTAACTGTGCGCGAACCTTGCAAGTTCCAACACATTGGTTGCTTTGGTCTTCCGGTAAATGTTTCTTCGATGCGTTTCTATGGTGACTCGACTGGTAAAAAGTCGCTCTCCTATCTGGCTGCTCGAAAGACCATCAATAACAAGGCTCAACACCTCGAGTTCGCGTTTTGACAGGCGTATAACTTCACTTTGCTCATCAACCCTGTCCAAATGGTCTTCTGGTAAGCCTGGTGCAATTACCCTGAAGCCATCGGTCTTATCATCATGCAAAACCGTGACAAAGGCCTCCATCGAAGCGTCCTTCCGCACATATGCCCAGGCTCCCAATTCCCTTGCCCTGCGCATCAGAAAGATCTCGTCATAGGCAGTTAGGATAACTATCCTACCGAAGCTATCCGGTTGGGACAGGTTTTCAACTAGTGAAAAGCCAGCCCGGTCAGAACCCAAGTTGACATCACACACAAGCACATCTGCTCCTTCCATACTGCAATCCCACTCCTCCAAACTGGTACAGGTTGCCTTGATGTGGAATTTCCCCGATTCCACTAAGACGCTTTTCAGACCAGCCAAGAATATAGGGTGATCGTCACAGATCACAACGGTTTGTTTATCGGTGGGCGTCACGGTAAAAATTGCCTTGTAAAGTTGTCGGCAGGCAACCGATTGCAGCAATAGCCATTTAAGGTGTTTTTAAGCGCTACATGTAGACACTAATAGCTATGCGATTGCGTTCAAGCAATACTTGGTCAACCTTGGAAAAACTGTTTTCAGAAAATGTACTCCCTCGATGCCTCCGTCAACACAAAGGAGGCGACACAAATCAACCCCTTTGTGCAATCCTTTTAATGGGAACGCTAAGGGCTACTTTCCTCTAGGGCTGCAAAAAGTCAATAAGAGACCGGTAGGTTTGGGGAAGTTCTTAGCGTGAATCTCAATTAAGTATTTGCCAGAGCCGAACATGCTTCTGCCTTCCGTTGCTGGTTGTTCTGTTGTTGGGTCATATGCAATGCCTCTAGACCAAGCGTCCAGGCCTTCAGCAACTGCTGCCGTCTTGCGGTGGCACCTCTGGCAAGACCGTTCAGTGCTTCCAAAGGGATGACGCCAACGATGACCCTGCTGCGCACCCGCGCCCGCTTCATCGAGGAGCTGGGCCACCAGGGCTGCACGTGAAGGCGCGCTATGCGCAAGAAATGAGCAAGCAGGAAGTAGAACACTTTTATCCCCAGACCAAAGAGGATTGGCGAGCGTGGTTAGCGGAAAATCACATTCGTAAAGATGCTGTTTGGCTTATTCATTACAAGCAGAATGCCGACAGACCAACGGTCCGTTGGAGCGATGCCGTAGATGAAGCCCTGTGCTTTGGCTGGATCGATAGCAAAGCAGTAACGGTTGATGAAACTTCGTATAAGCAATACTACTGCAAACGCAAACCAACGAGCACCTGGAGCAAGGTCAATAAGGAAAAACTCACACAGCTTATTGCCGCCAACAAGATGACGGATGCTGGTTTGGCTTGCATCGAGATCGCAAAGCAAAATGGTTCGTGGACAATTCTTGATGAAGTGGAAGAACTGACCATTCCGAACGATCTGGAAGAAGCATTCACCGGGCACAAAGCTTCAAAGGACTTTTTTCTGAGTTTGAGCAGATCGGTAAGAAAACTGCTGTTGGCCTGGATAGCCCTTGCAAGGCGACAAGAAACACGTCAAAAACGCATTGACGAAATTGCTTTGTGTGCAGGCGAAGGGAAAATGCCGAAACATCTGCAATGAAAAAAGGCGCATACAACCAACAAGGGGGCATGCGATAGGGGGTTCTGTGTTTCGCAGACCACGTTTGTACAAGGCGGAAGTTCAGTGCTCCCAATGAAGTATCCGCCCACACTGGGCTATGCCTCACAAGCTTAGTTTTTAATGATCTTTTGTTGGTGCGATGCTCCGTTCTGATCGACCACGTTCAAAATGTATACACCGCTCGCAATGGCAGGTAATGCTATGCTTGCTACTTGCCCCTTCAGGCTTGCTTCGTATATCGTC
>JBFYQB010000140.1:0-3808 GCA_041302955.1 Flavobacteriales bacterium | reverse complement strand
AAGTCAAAGCGCAACAACAACGTCAGCTTCTCAATCAAGAATCAATTCGGTGAGTTTATGCCGTTCTACTCCATACCAATAGGAGGCGTTCAAAAGTTCAAATACGACCTCAACATGATAGAACGCTTGCGTGAGGGAGAAAGACATAAGGGCGAAAAAGTATTCCAGAAATAATGCGCCATTCGGCCTACCATTTCGCCTTTCTGGTCGCTGTCTTCCTATCCATTTTCATGGGCTGGGGGATTGATTCTGCTGCCCAAAAGAGTTTTCAGATTCGTCATTTCGAGGAATCTCAAGGCCTATCAAGCAATTTTTCAGAAAACGTCATTCAATGCCTTGATGGCAAATTGATGGTGTCAGGCAAGCAGGGTGTAGACCTGTTCGATGGCATCAAATTCGTCCCAATCCTTCAAGACAGCAATCGTCTTGAATATATTACAAGCATTCATCGGGCCAATGACCGAATGTGGTTGGGACAATTCGATGGAAGAATCATTCAAGTTGATGGACAGTCAATAAAATCCTCAATAAACACCGGGATTGAAGAACAGATCATTTATTCGTTCACAGATTCAGCCGGTGTTTTCTGGTCATTCTCACGGTCCGGAAAAGTATTCTGGATCAATGGACAAGACACCGCATTGATTCAATTGCCTGCTGAAGAGCTTCTACTAAATGCTGTTTGCAATGTATCACAAGGGGTATTTCTAGCGGGTTCAAATGATGGGTTGTTTAAGGTGAGCGTCAGCTTGACGAATAAAAATGCTTCACTGACACCGATAGGACGTATCCCAGCTTCTAGAATCAACGCTCTTTATTATCATACCTCAATAGATCTCCTTTGGGTCGGAACAGAAGATGCGGGCCTCTGGCAAATTTGGAATCCAGAATCCAGCATCGGCTTGACAAAGGAGTTTCAATGGAAGGATGGTTCTTCTATAGATAATGTTCAGAGTATTTTCAAGGATCGGTCGGGTAGACTTTGGCTTGGACAGATGAATGAGGGTCTTAAAAGAATTGAATTTCATGATAAAAAAGGCACAAGCTATTCCGTGCACTCCTTTGATGAGGCGGCCATGCAGCAGCACCAGATACGTGGAATCTTTGAAGACAATGAAAGCACCATCTGGGTTGCAACCTTCGGTGGAGGTATTTTTCAGATAATTGACAAAATATTCAATCAGCCTTACGATGAGAATTGGCTCAAACAGCAAAGCATCACACAGCTATACAAAGACCGTAGTGGAAACGTTTGGCTCGGTATCGATAAGGGTATTTTCAGAACAGTGCCCAATGGTCTCAACGACTCCTACACATATTATCACGTTGGTGGACAAACTGTAACATCCATTACTGAAAATGCTGATGGAACGCTTTGGGTCGGCACCGCTGCAAATGGGGTATATCTTAAATCGAGTGGGGCATCAGATTTTCGAAACATCACATTGTCCAATGGAAACCTGGCTAACTCAATAAACAGCATTGCCCCGCGCAATGAGCTGATGCATGTTTCCACCAAAGACGGGCTTTATATCTTGAATGGTCAAGGCAAGGTCACTTCGCAGATCAACACCCTTGATGGCTTGCCACACAATAATGTCAGATACGCTATCACGGATTCAAAGGGTATAACATGGATCGCAAATCAGGGCAATAGAATATCCTATCTCAAGGATGGGAAAATCTCTTTTCTTGAAGAAAGCAATGCGCAGAGTATAACAGATGTGTACCACATTCTCGAGGACAAAAAAGGCCGACTTTGGTTCACCACCTTAGGATCGGGAATGTTTGTACTTGATAACGGCATGGCACAGAACATATCTGAACAGCAAGGACTCCCGTCCAATTACTGCTACCAGATGGAGCAAGATGATGATGGTAATATTTGGGTGAGCCATCAGAAATCGGTGACTCAGATAACGCCTGATCTTAAAGTGGCTCGCATTATTGGTCATCAGGATATTTCTCCAGTTGCCAACACCATGATCACTTTCCTGTTCAAGGATGATGAAGGTAATATCTGGATCACTTCTACACACGGAGTTGTAAAATACAATCCACGTGTTGATAAGGCCAGTCGATCGGTGCCGTTGCTCAGTATAAGCGCCATGCGTGTGTTTGAAATGCCTGTTGAAATGAAGTCCGACCTCGAACTTCCTTTCAACCAATACAGCATCAGTTTCGACCTGTCCGGCATCTCGCTACGAAATCCAGAAAGTATTCGCTATAAGTACCAGCTTCTGGGATTTTCTGATGTTTGGTCCGAGGAATTCACTTCGGGAACAATTCAATTTCCAAAGTTGGAAGATGGTGAATACACGCTGAACGTAATCGCGTCAAAGAATGGAGGTGAATGGAGCACTGTACCAACTTCATATTCATTCGTGATCTCCAAGCCGTTCTGGAGAACACTCCCGTTTTACATCGTGTCCTTGATTGTTATCGTAGCGGGAATTGCCGGCTTCGTGAGATATAGGACATTCAAACTTGTCAGTGATAAGCAAGAGCTTGAGATACAGGTTTCACAACGGACTCTAGAGATACAGCAACAGAAAGAACATATCGAACAGAGTCGTGATGAGATAGCTCGCTACGCGAAGGATATCACCGATAGTATAAAGTATGCTCAACGTATTCAGAGCGCAATCTTTCCTGCTTGGGACAAGACTACGGCTATTCTCCCTGATTCATTCGTATTCTTCCGTTCAAAGGATATTGTAAGTGGAGATTTCTTCTATGCTGAAAAAGTGGGGAACATCAGCATTTTTGCTGCTGTTGATTGCACTGGGCATGGTGTACCTGGAGGATTCATGTCCATCGTGGCCAATAATCTGCTGAATCAGGCTGTGAAACAGATGGGATTGACCAAACCATCTGAGATACTCGATTTTCTCAACGAAGGTGTAACCAATACCTTGCATCAGACATATGAGGAATCATCTGTCAAGGACGGTATGGACATCTCCATTTGTGCATTGAATCTGGAAGAGAAGTCGCTGCAATTTGCTGGAGCTTACAATCCGATGTACCTTTTCAGAGATAATCAGTTGAGCATTTATAAAGGCGACCGATTCCCCGTTGGTATGTTCGTTGGTGAAGAAGGCAAGGCATTTAGCAACACGAAGATCACTGTTCAACCAGGAGATGTGGTCTATATTTTTTCAGATGGATTTGCAGACCAATTTGGAGGAACTCGAGGTAAAAAAATGAAGTTGAATGGATTCAGGGATATTCTTCGAGAAATACATAATGAACCAATGAGCAAGCAATCCGATCTTTTGGCATTGAAATTGGAACAATGGAAAGGAAATCTTGAGCAGGTGGACGACATCGTTGTAATGGGCGTGCGCGTATCCTGATTCCCGACCTGAACAGAGTAACTTTGATAACGAGAACATGAGCAACATTACCATGAAAGTATCCGCAATATTCTTGACCCTCACCCTTGTGTCATTTATGGCCGTGGGTCAAGAACATATCAAATTTTATAATAGTGCCATCTCCAAGGCTCAGAAAGGTGAAATGGAAGGCGCCATTACAGATTTTGACAAATGCTTGGAACTTGACCCCAAAAATGCTGACGCTTATTACTGGCGTGGTCTTGCAAAGGCCTCAACTGGAAAGATAAATGAGGCCATTGCAGACTTTGGTAAGGCTACTACCTACAACTCGAGTTATGGTGATGCCTATTTGCGTAGAGGAACGCTGTACAATAATGTGGGCAATCCCCAAGCTGCACTTGACAACCTGACTGCAGCCATCAACCTGCTTCCTGATAACCTCGAAGGTTATTACAATCGGGGCATTG
>JBFYQB010000139.1:0-7219 GCA_041302955.1 Flavobacteriales bacterium | reverse complement strand
AACCTGAAGCCCGATACGGTGGCGATGCGCACGGTATTGAGCTCAGAGAAATTCCAACATGCCAAGATGGAACTGCCTATAGCACTCGGCAAGACCATCAGCAACGAGACCTTCGTGACCGACCTGACCAAGATGCCCCACCTGCTGATGGCAGGTGCCACGGGACAGGGCAAATCGGTAGGACTGAACTGCATTCTGGCATCCATCCTCTACAAGAAGCACCCCGCACAGGTGAAATTCGTGCTGGTGGACCCGAAGAAGGTGGAACTCACGCTCTTCAACAAAATAGAGCGGCATTTCCTCGCCAAACTGCCGAACGAAGAGGAGGCCATCATCACCGACACGCAGAAGGTGGTGTACACCCTCAACTCGCTGTGCATTGAGATGGACAACCGCTATGACCTGCTGAAGGAAGCGCAATGCCGCAATCTGAAGGAGTATAACGCGAAGTTCATAGCTCGTAGGTTGAACCCCAAGGAAGGTCACAAGTTCCTGCCCTATATTGTGCTGGTGGTGGACGAGTTTGCCGACCTTATCATGACGGCCGGCAAGGAGGTGGAAACGCCCATTGCCCGCCTTGCACAGCTTGCCCGCGCCATCGGTATTCACCTTATTATCGCTACGCAAAGGCCATCGGTCAACATCATTACGGGTACGATCAAGGCCAACTTCCCTGCGCGTATCGCCTTCCGCGTTACGTCCAAAATCGACTCGCGCACCATCTTGGATGCTGGCGGTGCGGAGCAGTTGATAGGCCGAGGCGACATGCTGCTCTCGACTGGCAACGACCTCATCCGCCTGCAATGTGCCTTTGTGGACACGCCCGAGATAGAATCGGTAGTCGAATACATCGGTTCGCAACAGGCCTACCCCACGGCATTCGACCTACCGGAATACGATGCTGGCGATGGCGCTATGCAAGAGGCCGGAGCGGTGGATCTGGACAACCGCGACTCGATGTTTACCGAGTCGGCCCGCATTGTAGTGCAGCATCAGCAGGGCTCGGCATCGCTATTGCAGCGCAGGCTCAAGTTGGGCTACAACCGCGCAGGCCGCATCATAGACCAGTTAGAGGCTGCCGGCATCATAGGCCCATTCGAGGGCAGCAAGGCCCGGCAGGTGCTTATCACAGACGAGGCTTCGCTGGAACGGATATTGCAGGGCCTGAATTAGCGAAGAGGTGATCGGGACATCAGCAGGTAAGCCAGAAAACTACCCGACAGCCAGACAACCTCGCCCTTGGACACGACCACAACCTTACACAATCTGATAATCTATCATGAGACAACTTCTTATCCTCCTATTGTTCGCCTCTCAAACCCTATCTGCCCAGCCTGACGAAAAGGCTACAGCCATACTCGACAAGGTGAGCGCCACCTACAAGGCCTATACGAACATTGAGGTGACTTTCGACTACATGCTTCAGAACAAGGACGCCAAGGTGAACGACAAGCGCGATGGCAAACTGGTATTGGCCGGGCAGCAGTTCCAACTCTTGCTTATGGGCCAGAACATTACCAGCGATGGCAAGATCGTATGGTATGACATGGGCGATGAGGTGCAGATAAAGTCGATAGAGGAGTTCATGGAAGAGACCGATCTGGACCCACGGAACATTTTCACCCAGTACACCAAAGGATTCAAGACCAAATACAAGGGTGAGAAGAAAGCCAATGGCAAGGATGCGCATGTGATAGACCTCTATCCTGAGGTGCCGGGCAAGAAGCCTTATTCACGGATAGAGCTGAGCATAGACAAGGCCACACATCAGATAATAAGCTCCACCACTTATGGCAAGGATGGAACGAACTACACGCTTTCGGTGCGCAACATGAAGCCCAACGCCACTATCCCGACAGGTAAATTCGTGTTTGACAAGAAGGCCTACGAGGCGAAAGGCTACGACATCGTAGATTTCCGGTAGACATCAACGCATCAGCGTAACGCTGCCTGTAAAGGACTGCTGCTCGTCCTTTGCATTGATGATCTCTATCTGATAGACATAGGTATCGGTGGGCAATTCCTTGCCATCGTAGGTGCCGTCCCACGACTCGCTCATGTTGGTGGAATAGAAAAGGCGCTTGCCCCAACGATCGAAGATGCTCATCTCGAACTGTTCCACTCCCACCCCTTTAGCGGTGAAACCATCGTTTCTCCGATTGCCGTTGGGCGTGAATGCATTAGGAATGTAGATGAAGGTCTCGGGGTCTATGGTCAGCGTTTGGGTAATGGTGGAGGAGCAGATGCCGTTGATGGCTGTGAGAGTAACGGCATAGTCGCCTTCGAGGCCGTAAGTGTGCATAGGGTCGTAGGTGTTTGCATTAACCCCATCCCCAAAGCTCCAACTGTACTGGGAGGCATCCACAGAATTATTGGTGAAGAAGATGCGCGGATCGAGCATGGAGGTCTGTGAAGGCCGGAAACTGAAATCGGCCACAGGCGTTCTGAACACTTCCATAAGACCTGTGAGCACCACTGTGTCGGCACAACCACCAATGGCGGTAGTGACAATGAGCTGAACATCAAACAGGCCACTATCTGCATATATATGGAAGGGAGCAGCATCGGTAGCGATGGAACCATCACCAAAATCCCACGCGTAGCTTCCTATCTCGTAGCCTACAGCTATGGTGCTGGAGCTAAGGAATGGTGCATCGAACGGGGTGCATCCCTGGGTTTCGCCAAAGGTGAACTGGGCCTGCGGATAGGGATAGACATTGACAGGCGTAGTTCCAGTGCCCACGCAGCCACTATCGGACGTGGCAGTGAGCGTGATAAAATAGGCGCCATGTTCGGGATAGACGAACTGCTGGTTTGCGCCATTGGCCTGCTGGCCATTGCCAAATTGCCAGTTGTGCGTGGCAATAGTGCCTCCGTTGATTACTGTATTGTTGGTGAACTGGACAGGTGTTCCAAGACAGACATCCAAGGCACTGATATCGACCTCGGGCGTTGGGTTCACATAGACCTGTAGCTGCGAGGTGTCACGACATCCATCACTTGTCTGCGCTATGAGCTGCACATCAAAATAGCCATCGCCAGTGAAAAGATGCACAGGGCTTTGCTCGTAGACCACAGGAGTACCATCGCCAAAGTTCCACTCCCAACCTGTGACGGATCCGGTCTGCACATTGGTGAGGTCGGTGAAGGCAGTGTTCTCACCAAAACACACGGGTGTGCTCCAGAAATCGGCCAACGGATTGTCGTACACAGCTAGGCTGCGGATTATGGTGTCGTAGCATTGATCTGCCGTCCCAACTACAAGCGAGACGTTGTAATTACCGAAGTTGGCGTAGCTGATGGTCGGTTCGAACGAAGTGGAAGTGGGCGATGGCATGGCCGGCCCAAAGAACCATTCGTACGTGGCGATCGGCCCAGAGCTATTGTTCTGAAAGGTGATGCTCTCCAATTCGCAGAATTCGGCATCGGCCGGTATGGCAAAATCGGCAGTCGGCCCATCAATGACCTCTGCACTGCCGTTGGTGGCATCGCTGCAACCGTTGTTGCTGATGACCTGCAAGGCTACATCAAAGACCCCAAGCCCGGGATAGATGTGTGTAGGGTTTGGCCCTGAACCTGTAGTACCATCACCAAAATCCCAAACGTATGTGGCCACATCTCCAGAGGATGTGTTGTTGAACTGCACGGGATTGCCCTCGCAGACCTGCGTAGGCACTGCAAAGGATGCCAAGGGAATGACATCCACATCCACCACAATGCTGTCCAAGCTTTGGCAGTTGTTGCCATCGGTAAGAGTGACGAAATAAGTGGTGGTAACATTAGGGAAGGTGGTGGGGTTGGCAATGGAAGCATTGCTAACGGCCGTGGTCGCTGTCCATTGAAAAGTCCCTGTCCCTGTTGCGTTAAGCTGTACAGGATCGCCCTGACAGATGTTCTGGTCGGGGCCGGCATCCAACAGTGGAAGTGGGAGCACATCCACGATAAGCTGATCCGTATCGCTACAATTGTTTGCATCGGTGACCGTGACAGTATAAGTGGTCGTAGCAGTGGGAGTGGCCACAGGACCGGCCACCACGGCCGAAGAGAGCGAAACCGATGGACTCCACGAATAGCTAACCCCGCCTGAGGCCTGCAACTGCACGGGGGCTGAGGCACAGCTCACTTCATCGGCACCCGCATTGGCGATAGGTAGCGGATTGAGCGTGACCAGTATGTTGTCTGATGCCGAGCAGCCGCTTGCATTGGTGTAAGTGAGCGTATAGATAGTCGTGGCCATTGGGGTAACGGTAGGACTGGCCACACTTGCGCTGCTGAGTCCCGTAGCGGGAGTCCATGCATAAGTGCCGGTACCAAGCGTATTTGGAAAATTGAGTTGGGCAGAACTACCGGCACATACACCGATGTCGACACCAAGATCGACCATTGGCAATGGAAGCACTGTTATCGGAATAACAGTATCCTCGGTGCAGCCCTCGGTGGTGATGGTCATGCTGACATTATAGGTGCCGCCTGCCGCGTAGGTGTGGTTCACAGGAGCACCGTTGCCTGTACCTCCATCACCGAAATTCCACACGTAGTTACTTATGTTGCCCGAGGAAGTGAGCGATGCGTTCTGAAAAGTGATTGGCGATCCCGCACAGTTGTTACTGGCACTCGTAGTGGAATAGATAGGCAGGATGGAATTGCAGAACCGCTGGTCTGAACTGATACTGCCGGTGCCACCTGTCCAGCCCCAATAGACCATGGAGTTGCCTCCGAAGATGGTGTTGATGATATTGCCTGTGTAACTGAGACGGAATACCCCGTCAAAAAAGATGGCCAAAGTCTGAAGGCCAGGATCCCAGATGAACTGCACTGTGTGGTACTGGCAGTTCTTGGTGGTGGCCTGCGATGCCAAAGCGGCAACGGGTCCGGCCAAATTATCCGCAGAACCGTGGTTCGTGTTGCCATTGCGCATGATGGCAATATGGTCGTACTGAGGATCACTCATGGTGGCATCATTGACCCATGTATCAATCTCGATAGAAAGTGATGGTGTTATGCCACCATAGCCAAGCGAACTGGAGATGCCGCCCTGACTGACATTGAGCGGCTGAAGGACGAATGCGATACCATCCGCATCCCAGTAGTCACATCCAGTGAACACCTCGAAATTGTAATTGAAGGGGTTATTGAGATCGATCTGGCTCACATTCCACACTGAGCCTCCAGCATATTCCACATCGGGTGTAAGCTGAAAGCAGTTGCACGAAATCTGGCTGGCATCACCATTGATCTGGTACTGCGCCACTACTGGCTGTGCCAGTAACAAAAAGACCGCAAAAAGGGCAAAAACAAGACCGCGCATAGTAACTAGTTGCAGCACGGGACCATTGTGAAGACTGTCATGCAGGAAATCCTACTCACCTTATCAGATTCACATGACCCACATATTCGTGCGGGTTGCCTCTGACGTCCACAATTTTGAACATGTAGGTGTATACACCCTGCTGCACAGGATGTCCATTCTTGGTGCCATCCCATTGATAGCCCATCTCGCCCGATTCAAAAACCTGCGATCCCCATCGGTCGAATATGATCATGTTGTAGCCCACCACGCCTACTCCGGTACCAAAGAAGAATTCGTTGTGACCTTCGTTGTTGGGCGTGAACGTGTTGGGAATGTAGAAATAGAATTCAGGGTCAACGACAACAGTGAATTCAGCGGTGTCCAAACAGCCATATTGTGTGGCTACAAACTGCGTGATGGTATACGCACCGGTATCAGTATAAATGTGGTACGGATGCTGATCGGAAGCAGATGTTCCATCGCCAAAGTGATAGTTCCAATCGGTGACATTCGGGCTGCTGAGATCCGTTACCTGCATGCGGGCAAAAAGTAGTTCAGCACGCTTGGGGTCGACATCAAACCATGCCTGAGGACGTGGGTATTCGGTCATGTAGTCGATAATTGTGTCGGATGAAACGCAACCATTGCCAGATGTTACTGTGAGCGAAACGGTGAATATGCCCTCATCAAATGGACCGAGGGTGTCTGTATAGTATGTATGCACAGGGAATTGCGCTGATACCAGGTCAGAACCATCACCGAAATTCCATTCCCAACGGCTAAGGTTGTAAGGTGCAGGGATAGTTGACTCATCAAAGAACTGTGCTCTGAATGGCTGACAACCGCGTGTGGTATCGGCCGATAAAGCTACAAGAGGCAATGGATATATCTCTACCGGATGAACCACTGTGTCCACACAACCATGATTGCTCATCACGGCCAAGGATGCATCAAAAAATCCTTCATCAGCATAAAGATGGGTCGGATCTGGAAGGTCAGACCCACTGCCATCTCCATAATCCCATGCCCAGCCCACTATCGAATCTAAAGGATGATTCTCGAGCGTGCTCAAGTCGAAAAAGAAGGTTGAATCCTGATGGCAATTCGCAATGGCATCGCTAAAAATGGCACGAGGCTTCGGATGTACGCGTGCCGGACCCATCGTTGTGTCGTCAACGCATCCATTTTCACTAGTGACGGTGAGGGTCACGGTATAATCCCCCCATTGGTCGTAATTGTGTGTGGCATGCTGATCGGTGGTGTTCAGGTTACCATCACCAAAACTCCATTCCCACTCGGTCATCTGGTCTGCGCCCAGTATGGTGCTCAGATCGATGAATGAAGTAGCGATCGGAAAGCAGACCGTATCGAAAGTGAAATCGGCCAATGGTACGGCAAAGACCTCAACTTGCTGCATCAATGTGTCAGTGCATCCATTGTTGCTGACAGTAACAAGTTCCACATCGTAAACCCCATGCTGTGGATACGTATGCGGAACAGGTGCTTGAACGTTCGCAGTCGTGTTATCTCCAAAATTCCAAAGATGCTGAGCAATTGTTCCACTTGCGATATTCGAGGTATTCACCATCAACACTGGGTCATAAAGACACTCGTCATTAACCGAAAAATCGCTGACAGGAAGATCGAACACTTCTGCCACATGGCTTACGGTGTCGCGACAACCGAAATCTGTCTCGCACATCAACGTAACATTGTAGGTTCCGCTTTGGACGTATTCATAAACGGTATCTTGCGAAGTGGAGGCACCCAAGTTGTCGCCCATGTCCCAATCCCACAGCACGATCTGGGTTCCAGCAGCAACGGTAGAACCATCTATGAACTGATTCAAATCGTTGAGACATTCGTCTGTCCACACGAATTCGGCAACTGGCTTGGCATGGACCACAACGGTTCGCGTAATGGAATCCA